>NZ_JBEXLA010000010.1:0-254963 GCF_040609715.1 Streptomyces sp. NPDC004610
GGGCCGACGTCCTCTTCGCCATGCTCCGAGACGGCACCTACTACGATCCCCAACCTGCCCCATCACCTTGACCAAACCCATAGGGGCACCCCCCCGCGTGTCGAAGACCGCCCCGCACCCTTGACTGGATCATGCTGTGACATGAGCCTTTCAACATTCGCCACTGTGGCGAACACCTGCTAGGGGGGTTCATGAGACATAGAGCGAGATCGATCCTCGCTGTCGGCGCGCTCCTGACCAGCGGAGCGCTCATCGCACCCATCGCCCAGGCCCTACCCGGCGGCCCACCGGCGGCCACCCCTTCCTCCACCACCTCCAGCACCCCCACCGACGACGAAGTCAAAGTCTTCCGCGCCGAGGTCACCCAGGAGCAGATCCCGCTCCTGCTGGCCGCGGGCCAGGACGCGCACGAACTCAGCGAGCGCCCGCCCGGTGACGGCAAGGGGACCGCCACCGTCGAGGTCTACCTCACCGACAAGGAAGCCGAGAAGCTGGCGCAGAAGGGCGTCGACCTCGCCGAGCACACCCTCTCCGCCAAGGCGGAGAACCGGGTCGAGGCCGCCGCCGACGGAGTCTTCCGGCCGTACAGCGGAGCGGGCGGGCTCCAGGAGGAACTGCTGCGGACCGCGCAGGAGAACCCGGGCCTCACCAAGGTCGTCTCCATCGGCACATCGGTCAACGGGCAGGACATCCTCGCGCTCAAGCTCACCAAGAACGCCAAGAAGTCCAAGGACGGCTCCAAGCCCTCCGTGCTGTACATGTCCAACCAGCACGCCCGCGAGTGGATCACCCCGGAGATGACCCGCCGCCTGCTCCACCACTACCTGGACAACTACACCAAGGACCGGCGGATCAAGAACATCGTCGACTCCACCGAGCTGTGGTTCGTGCCCTCGGCCAACCCCGACGGCTACGACTACACCTTCGAGAGCGACGACAACCGCCTCTGGCGCAAGAACCTCCAGGACAACAACGGCGACGGCGTGATCTCCACCGGCGACGGCGTCGACCTCAACCGCAACTTCGCCTACAAGTGGGGCTACGACAACGAGGGCTCCTCCCCGAACCCCACCAGCGAGACCTACCGCGGCCCCGGCCCGAACTCCGAGCCCGAGACCAAGGCCATCGACGCCTTCCAGCGCCGGATCGGATTCGAGTACGGCATCAACTACCACTCCGCCGCCGAGCTGCTGCTCTACGGCGTGGGCTGGCAGGTCGCCACCGACACCCCGGACGACGTCCTCTACAAGGCACTCGCCGGCACCCCCGAGAACTCCGCCATCCCCGGCTACCACCCGCAGGTCAGCTCGGAGCTGTACACCACCAACGGTGAGGCCGACGGACACGCCTCCAACGTCAACGGCACGGCGATGTTCACCCCGGAGATGTCCACCTGCCAGACCATCTCCGCGAAGTACCCCGACGACGCCTGGAACCCGGCGGACTGCCGCTCCGGCTTCAACTTCCCGGACGACGAGAAGCTGATCCAGGAGGAGTTCGTCACCAACATCCCCTTCGCGCTCTCCGTCGCCGAGTCCGCCGCGACCCCCGATCGCCCGAAGTCCTCGGTCGGCATCGACGCCCCCGATTTCACCCCGGCGACCTTCACCACCTCCTCCTCCCGCGGCGCCGATCAGGAGATCTCCGTCGTCGCCCGTAAGTCGGTCCGGGACAAGGAGCTGCGCTACCGGGTCAACGGAGGCCGCGTCCACGACCAGACCCTGCGCGCCTGGAAGGGCGGCGAGGTCTACGGCGGCGAGGACAACCTCTGGTTCGACGAGTACCGGGCAAAGGTCCAGGACGGCGAACCCGGTGACACGGTCGAGGTCTGGTTCACCGGCCGGACCCGCGCCGGCAAGCAGGTCACCAGCCAGCGCTTCACCTACACCGTCGCCGAACGCCCCCGCGCCGACACCCTGGTCGTCGCCGAGGAGGGCGCCGCGGCCACCCAGGCGCAGACCTATGTCGACGCGCTGAGGGCCAACGGCCGCCGGGCCGTCGTCTGGGACGTCGCCCGGCAGGGCGCCCCCGACGCCCTCGGTGTGCTCTCCCACTTCGACACCGTCGTCCACTACACCGGCGCCGCCGTCCCCGGCAGCCCCACCCAGCTCCAGCTGCGCGCCTACCTCAACGAGGGCGGCCGGCTGATCGAGGCCGGTGAACGGGCCGGCGGAAACGTCGCCCTCGCCGACGGCACCCCCACCAACGACTTCAGCCAGTACTACCTGGGCGCCTACTCCCGTACGACGCTCCCGGGCGCCACCGCCTTCCAGGGCAGCGGCGAACTGGCCGGAGCCGCCGGAGCGCTCGGCGCCGCCCCCGGCAACCCGCTGGACGCGGCCGGCTCCTACAGCGTCACCTCCGACACCCTCGCCCCGGGCACCTTCCCGCAGTTCCGCAGCGCGGGCGGCGGACAGTACCCGGGCACGATCAACCCGTACGGCCCCTACGCGGGCGCCTCCATGGCCGCCGTCACCCACTCCGACTACGCCTGGAACCGGCTCACCCGGACCGTCGACCTCACCACCACCGCAGCCGCCCAGCAGCCCACCCTGAGCAGCCGGCTCTTCTGGGACACCGAGGAGGGCTACGACCACGTCATCCTGGAGGCCCGTACCGCGGGCGGCGACGACTGGACCACGCTGCCCGAGAAGAACGGCGCCACCGGCACCGCCGTGCCCACCGAGTGCGAGGCCGGCTACTTCCTCCAGGCCCACCCCGCCCTCGGCCGCTATCTGACCCGGGGCGCCGAGGGCTGCACCCCGGGCGGCACCAGCGGCGCCTGGAACAGCTTCACCGGTTCGTCCGCCGGCTGGCAGCAGGTCGAGTTCGATCTGTCCGCCTACGCGGGGAAGAACGTGGAGCTGTCCCTGAGCTACATCACCGACCCGGGCAGCGGCGGCCGGGGCGTCCTGGCCGACGAGACGGCCGTGGTCATCGGCGGCACCGCCCAGACCGAGGGCTTCGAGACCTCCCTCGGCGCCTGGACCGTCCCCGGCCCGCCCGCGGGCAGCCCCGCCGTGGTCCGGGACTGGGCCCGCACCGGCGCGCTGTTCCGTACCTACGGCGCCGTCACCACCGACGACACCGTGCTCCTCGGCTTCGGTCTGGAGCACCTCACCTCGGCCGCCGACCGGACGGCCCTGATCCGCAAGGCGCTCGCCTCCCTCGACAGCTAGCCACCACCTCGCGCAACGCGAGGAGCGCGCGACACCCCGTCACCCCCGACCGGAGCTGACGGGCCGGACGGCCCTGGGCGGTCCGTACCTCTACCGACGGGTACGGGCCGCCCTTCCGTGCAGGGGGGCGTCTCGATGTCACCGACAGGGCGTCGGAGAGGTAGGGTCGTGGGTGGTCGGGGACATCCCAAATCAAGCTCGCCGGCATCAAGAGCCGGTGTACCCAACGAGGAGATCGGTTCGTGACGATCCGCGTAGGCATCAACGGGTTTGGCCGCATCGGTCGCAACTACTTCCGGGCGCTCCTGGAGCAGGGAGCCGACATCGAGATCGTGGCTGTCAACGACCTGGGTGACACCGCCACCACCGCGCACCTGCTGAAGTACGACACCATCCTGGGCCGCCTCAAGCACGAGGTCGCCCACACCGCCGACACCATCACCGTGGACGGCAGGACGATCAAGGTCCTCTCCGAGCGCAACCCCGCCGACATCCCGTGGGGCGAGCTGGGCGTCGACATCGTGATCGAGTCGACCGGCATCTTCACCAAGAAGGAAGACGCCGAGAAGCACATCGCCGGCGGGGCCAAGAAGGTCATCATCTCCGCCCCGGCGAAGAACGAGGACGTCACCATCGTGATGGGCGTCAACCAGGACCAGTACGACCCGGCGAACCACCACGTCATCTCCAACGCCTCCTGCACCACCAACTGTGTGGCGCCCATGGCGAAGGTGCTGGACGAGAACTTCGGGATCGTCCGCGGTCTGATGACGACCGTCCACGCGTACACCAACGACCAGCGCATCCTGGACTTCCCGCACAAGGACCTGCGCCGCGCCCGCGCCGCCGCGGAGAACATCATCCCGACCACCACGGGTGCCGCCAAGGCCACCGCGCTGGTCCTTCCGCAGCTCAAGGGCAAGCTCGACGGCATGGCCATGCGCGTCCCGGTCCCCACCGGCTCGGTCACCGACCTGGTCGTGGAGCTGAGCCGCGAGGTCACCAAGGACGAGGTCAACGCCGCGTTCAAGAAGGCCGCCGACGGCGAGCTGAAGGGCATCCTCTTCTACACCGAGGACGAGATCGTGTCCTCCGACATCGTCAGCGACCCGGCGTCCTGCACCTTCGACTCCTCCCTGACCATGGTCCAGGAGGGCACCTCGGTGAAGGTCCTCGGCTGGTACGACAACGAGTGGGGCTACTCCAACCGCCTCGTCGACCTCACGGTCTTCGTCGGCGACCGGCTCTGATCCCCAGGGCGGGCATCTCCGTGTGAGAGCAGGGCTCGGGCGGCGCGCACCATCGCCGCCCGAGCCCTGACGCGCGTACGCACGCCCCGGCCCGCGAACGGACCGATCAGCTCTCCTACGATCAACAGAGCAACCGAGCAGCCGATCAGCCGATCGTGGGACCGATCAACGGATCAACCGAGCAAGCGACCCCGACCAGGAGTATCTCCATGAAGACGATCGACGAACTGCTCGCCGAGGGCGTGGACGGCAAGCGGGTCTTCGTCCGCGCCGACCTCAATGTCCCGATGGCGGACGGTGTGATCACCGACGACGGCCGTATCCGGGCCGTGCTGCCCACCGTCGAGGCGCTCGCCGGCGCCGGCGCCAAGGTGGTCGTCGGCTCCCACCTCGGCCGCCCCAAGGGCCCCGCCGATCTCCGGTTCTCGCTGCTCCAGGCCGCCGAGCGGCTCGCCGAGCTGCTCGGCGCCCCCGTCGCCTTCGCCCAGGACACCGTCGGCCCCGCCGCCCACGACGCGGTGAACGGCCTCCAGCCGGGCCAGGTCGCGGTGATCGAGAACCTGCGCTTCAACCCGGGCGAGACCAGCAAGGACGACACCGAGCGCGGCGAGTTCGCCGACCAGCTCGCCGCCCTCGCCGATGTCTACGTCGGGGACGGCTTCGGGGCGGTGCACCGCAGGCACGCCTCCGTCTACGACCTCCCGGCCCGCCTCCCGCACTACGCCGGGTATCTGATCGCCACCGAGGTCGGCGTCCTCAGGAAGCTCACCGACGAGGTCAAGCGCCCCTATGTCGTGGTGCTCGGCGGCGCCAAGGTCTCCGACAAGCTCGCCGTGATCGACGAGCTGCTCGGCAAGGCCGACCGGCTGCTGATCGGCGGCGGCATGGCCTACACCTTCCTCCGGGCCCAGGGGCACGAGATCGGCACCTCCCTGGTGCAGGAGGATCAGCTCGGCCAGGTCACCGAGTATCTGGAGCGCGCGGAGAAGACCGGCGTCGAGCTGGTCCTGCCCGTCGACGCCGTGGTCGCCCCCGCCTTCCCCGATCTGAGCGCCCAGACCCCCACGCACCCCACCACGGTCGCCGCCGACGCCATGCCGGCCGACCGGATGGGTCTCGACATCGGACCCGAGACCCAGACGCTGTACGCCTCGAAGCTCGCCGACGCCGCCACCGTCTTCTGGAACGGCCCCATGGGCGTCTTCGAGCACCCCGACTACGCCGAGGGCACCAAGGCGGTCGCCCAGGCCCTTCTCGACTCCCCGGGCTTCACCGTGGTCGGCGGCGGCGACTCCGCCGCGGCCGTCCGCACCCTGGGCTTCGACGAAAGCGCATTCGGCCACATCTCGACCGGTGGCGGCGCCTCCCTCGAATACCTTGAGGGCAAGACGCTCCCCGGCCTCGCCGCACTGGAGGACTGACCCCGCATGACGACCCGTACGCCCCTGATGGCCGGCAACTGGAAGATGAACCTCAACCACCTCGAGGCCATCGCCCATGTCCAGAAACTCGCCTTCGCCCTGGCGGACAAGGACTACGAGGCCGTCGAGGTCGCCGTCCTGCCGCCCTTCACCGATCTGCGCTCCGTCCAGACCCTGGTCGACGGCGACAAGCTGAAGATCCGCTACGGCGCCCAGGACATCTCGGCCCATGACTCCGGCGCCTACACCGGCGAGATCTCCGGCCCGATGCTGGCCAAGCTGAAGTGCAGCTATGTCACGGTCGGCCACTCCGAGCGCCGCCAGTACCACGCCGAGACCGACGAGATCGTGAACGCCAAGGCCAAGGCGGCCTTCAAGCACGGTCTCACCCCGATCCTGTGCGTCGGGGAGGAGCTGGACGTGCGCGAGGCGGGCGATCATGTCTCCCACACCCTCGCCCAGGTCGCGGGCGGTCTGAAGGACATCACCGCCGAGCAGGCCGCCACAGTCGTGATCGCCTACGAGCCGGTGTGGGCCATCGGCACCGGCAAGGTCTGCGGCGCCGGGGACGCCCAGGAGGTCTGCGCCGCGATCCGCGCCAAGCTCGCCGAGCTGTACTCCCAGGACGTCGCCGACGCTGTCCGCATCCAGTACGGCGGCTCGGTCAAGGCCGGGAACGTCGCCGAGATCATGGCCCAGGCCGATATCGACGGTGCCCTGGTCGGCGGCGCCTCGCTGGACTCGGACGAGTTCGTGCGGATCGTCCGCTTCCGTGACCAGTGAGTGATCGCCGCGCTCCGGGCAGTGAGTAGGCCCGGGGAGCGTTACGTCGTACCCTTGCGGGGGCCGTAGGCTTGCGCACCCGAGCATCCACCCTGGGTGCCGGGCAGCGGGCTCCGGCCCCCGTCGTCGTCGATCCAGATCCGAGGAAGTTGGTCCAGCCGTGGTTATGGGGTTCTCGATCGCCCTGATCGTCTTCAGCCTGCTGATGATGCTGCTGGTGCTGATGCACAAGGGGAAGGGCGGCGGCCTCTCCGACATGTTCGGTGGCGGTATGCAGTCCTCCGTCGGCGGCTCCTCGGTCGCCGAGCGCAACCTCGACCGCATCACCCTGATCGTCGGTCTGATGTGGCTCGCGTGCATCATCGTTCTCGCCCTGCTCATGAAGCTGGACTGACACCGCCGCGAACCCGATCCCCACGTAACGCCCCATGTTCGGTACGCGCTCCTGAGCGCGGCCTATCATGGGGCGTGCGTCTGTGTGTGGGGTCGGTAACTCCGCTCACTGGACGCGCGTTGGGCCTTACGTAGACTGAGGCGCTCGCAGCGGAGCGAAACGCCGACTCGCTTCGCGGCACCATCACGCAGGGAGTTACGACCGTGGCAAGTGGCAACGCGATCCGTGGAAGCCGGGTCGGGGCGGGGCCGATGGGCGAGGCCGAGCGAGGCGAGTCCGCCCCGCGTCTGCGCATCTCCTTCTGGTGCTCCAACGGGCACGAGACCCAGCCCAGCTTCGCCAGCGACGCGCAGGTGCCCGAGACCTGGGACTGCCCGCGCTGCGGCTTCCCCGCCGGGCAGGACCGGGACAACCCGCCGGACCCCCCGCGCACCGAGCCGTACAAGACCCACCTGGCGTATGTCCGGGAGCGGCGCAGCGACGCGGACGGCGAGGCGATCCTCGCCGAGGCGCTCGCCAAACTGCGGGGCGAGATCTAGAGGTTGGAACCGGCCGGGCACCCCAGGGTGTCCGGCCGGAGCTGCATGGAGCGGGTGCCTGGCCTGAGTTAGGTTGGGACCCATGAACGCAGACGGCCGTACCCGGCTCAATCAGTCGCCCGAGTGGACCGCTCTGGCCAAGCACCGCGAACAGCTCGCGGACACCCATCTGCGGGATCTCTTCTCGGCCGACCCCGCGCGCGGCACCGATTACACCCTCCAGGTCGGCGATCTGTACGTCGACTACTCCAAACACCTCGTCACCGGCGAGACGCTGCGGCTGCTGCACGAGCTGGCCGCCGCCACCGATGTCTTCGGGCTGCGCGACGCCATGTTCCGCGGCGAGAAGATCAACACCACCGAGGACCGGGCGGTCCTGCACACCGCGCTGCGCGCCCCCCGGGACGCGGTGATCGAGGTCGACGGCGAGAACGTCGTCCCCCAGGTGCACGCGGTCCTCGACAAGATGGCCGGCTTCGCCGACCGGGTCCGCTCGGGGGAGTGGACCGGTCACACCGGCCGCCGGATCCGCACCGTGGTCAATGTCGGCATCGGTGGCTCCGATCTCGGCCCGGCCATGGCCCATGAGGTGCTGCGCGCCTTCACCGACCGGGATCTCACGGTCCGCTTCGTCTCCAATGTCGACGGCGCCGATCTGCACGAGGCGACCCGCGACCTGGACCCGGCCGAGACGCTGTTCATCATCGCGTCCAAGACCTTCACCACCATCGAGACGGTCACCAACGCCACCTCCGCCCGCACCTGGCTGCTGGCCGCGCTGGGCGACCCCGGCGCCGTGGCCAAGCACTTCGTGGCCCTGTCGACCAACGCCGAGAAGGTCGCCGAGTTCGGTATCGACCCGGCCAACATGTTCGGTTTCTGGGACTGGGTCGGTGGCCGCTACTCCTTCGACTCCGCCATCGGGCTCTCCCTGATGATCGCCGTCGGCCCGGACCGCTTCCGCGAGATGCTCGCCGGTTTCCGCCTGGTCGACGAGCACTTCCGCACCGCCCCCGCCGAGTCCAACGTCCCCCTGCTGCTGGGCCTGCTGGGCATCTGGTACGGCAACTTCCACGACGCCCAGTCGCATGCCGTGCTGCCGTACTCGCACTACCTCTCCAAGTTCACCGCCTATCTCCAGCAGCTCGACATGGAGTCCAACGGCAAGTCGGTGGACCGGCAGGGGCAGCCGGTCGACTGGCAGACCGGGCCGGTGGTGTGGGGCACGCCGGGCACCAACGGGCAGCACGCCTATTACCAGTTGATCCACCAGGGCACCAAGCTGATCCCGGCGGACTTCATCGGCTTCGCCGAGCCGGTCGCCGAGCTGAGCGAGGAACTGCGGGCGCAGCACGATCTGCTGATGGCCAACTTCTTCGCCCAGACCCAGGCGCTGGCCTTCGGCAAGACGCCCGACGAGGTGCGCGCCGAGGGGGTCCCGGAGGAACTGGTCGCCCACAAGACGTTCCGGGGCGGCCACCCGACGACCACGATCCTGGCGCGCGAGCTGACGCCGTCCGTACTGGGCCAGTTGATCGCGCTGTACGAGCACAAGGTGTTCGTGCAGGGCGCGGTGTGGAACATCGACTCCTTCGACCAGTGGGGCGTGGAGCTGGGCAAGGTCCTCGCCCGGCGGATCGAGCCGGCCCTCACCGAGGGCGCCGAGGTGCCCGGCCTGGACCAGTCGACGAAGGCGCTGGTGGCCACGTACCGGGCGCTGCGCGACCGGGGCTGACCGGCCCCTGACGGCGGGCTCTCTCAGGCGACCGCGCTGAGGGAGTCCGCCAGTCTGCGCCGGGCCGCGCGGGCCGCCGGCAGGGCCGCCAGCGCGACGGCGCCCAGCACCGCGGCACCGGCCAGCAGAAGCAGCAGCGGACCCGGCGGGCCCTCGGCGATCCCGGCCCCGATCCCGCTGGAGCGGGCCTGGGCGTCGATCAGCCAGTACGACAGCGGCAGCCCGAGCCCCAGGCCCAGCACCACCGCGACCAGCGCCGTACAGCCCGTCGCGACCACCGTGATCGCGGTGATCTGGCGGGGGGACAGGCCGATGGCCTTCAGGGCGAGCAGATCGCGTTCGCCCTCGCGGACCGTGCCGCCGATGGTGGTGAGCAGTTCGATCAGCCCGATCAGCGCCAGCACCGCGATCAGCCCGACCACCACCCCGCGCAGGGTGGTCAGCCCGTCCGCCGGATTGGTCACCGTGTGCACATCGAGATGGCCGTCCCCGGCGTCGGCGATCCGGGCCGCGACCACATCCGGGTCGGCGCCCGGCGCGAGCCGTACCTGGTGCAGGCTCGGGCGCAGCGCCGGGTCGTTCTCCCGCAGGGTGTCCAGCGAGGTGGTGATCACCCGGCCGGCGTTCTCCGGCTCGATGCTGCGGCCCACGATGTGCAGCACCTGCGGCTGGTCGCCGACGGTCATCCGCACCCAGTCGCCCACCCGGACGTCCAGCAGGTCCAGCAGCCCCTGTCCGGCCACCGCCTCGTCCGGGCCGGTCGCCCGCCGGCCCTCGGCCAGCGTGTACGGGTAGGGGTCGGCGCGGGTGCCGAGACCGCGCAGGGCGATGGTCGCGGTCTGCCCGGGGACCAGCGCGGCCACCTCGACGCCGGGGTAGGCGTCGGTGACCTCGGGGTCGCGGCCCAGCAGGGCGCGGGTGCCGGACTCGGTGAGGGTGTTGTCGGCGCGGACGGTGAGCGCGGCGGGCAGGCCGACCCGCTCGGGCTCGCCGTGGAAGCGGTCGATCGTGGTCCAGGCGCTCAGCGCCACCACCATCAGCAGCAGCGGCAGGGTGAGCCGGCCGACCGTGGCCAGGGTGCGGGGGCGGCGGGTGAACGCCGTGTGCCAGCCCAGCACCAGCGCGGGCGGCAGCCGCAGTCCGAGCGCCCGGCGGGCCGCCCCGGACAGCCGCCCCCCGGTGGGCGCCGCCGGGCGGGGCACCGGCACCGGCGGGATCCGGCCCGCCCGCCAGGCCGCGAGCCCGGTGGTGGCGCCGATGAACAGCACCGCCAGCGCGGGCGCCGCGAACAGGGTGACGGTGTGGCCGGGCATCCCCTGCCACACCCCGACCGCGTCCCCGAGCCGCCCCGGGATCCGGCTGCCCACCACCTCGGTGAGCCCGGCGGCGACCAGCGCCCCGAGCAGCGCGTACGCCAGATGCTGGAGCAGATAGACCCGGACCACCTGGGCCGGGGTGAAGCCGATCGCCTTCAGTACGGCGATGTCCCGCAGATGGCCCCGGATCCGGGTGCTGATCGCCCCGTGCACGGCGAGGCCCGCCGCGAACAGCGCGCCCAGCCCGAACAGTCCCAGCACCTGTCCGAGCAGCCGGTTGTCGCCCTGCGCCTCGGACTGGGCCTGCTGCCAGGTGGTCACCTCGCCGATCGCGCCCGCGCCCAGCACGGTGACCGCGCGCTGTACGGCGTACCCGGTGTCCTCGGGGTCGGTCAGGCGCAGGCCGATGGACCGGCCGTCGGGGGCGGGGACGGCGGCCGGGGGTGCCCAGATCAGGCCGGGGCGCTCACCGGGCCGGTAGCGGGGCTCGGCGCTGTCGGCGACGCCGAGGACCCTGAGGGTGCGGGCGGTGCCGGGGAGGGTGAGGGTGTCGCCGGGTTCGGCGACCAGGGCGCGGGCGAGGCGGGTCTCCAGGACCACGCCCCGCGGGTCGGCCGGGTCCAGCCAGGTCCCGGCGGTCAGCAGCGGACGGCCGACCTCGGGGCGCCGGTCGACCCCGCGCAGCTCCACCGAGGCGCGCGCGCCGCGCGAGGCGACGGTGGTGTACGCGGTGGGGTAGGGCCCGGCGACGGACTCGACGCCGTCCTGCCGGGCGAGCTGGCCGGCGTCGGCGGCGACCGAGGTGTGCAGCCAGACATGGGCGCCGTTGGCCTGGGTGAAGGTGCGCTGCCAGGGGTTGGTGGCATAGCCGAAGAGTGCGGCGGCAAGCAGCAGGGAGGTGACGATGCCGGCCGTGGCCAGCACCAGGAACAGTGCCTCGCCGCGATGGGTCCGCAGATCGGAGTGCGTCCAGCGCACCATGGCTCGCACCGGCTCAGTCCTTCAGCTCCAGTACCCCTGATATCCCGGTGCCGCGTCGTTTCGCGGTGCCGTCCAGGGGGGCGTCGTCGGCTATCCGGCCGTCGAAGAAGCTGATCACCCGGTCCGCGGCGCTGGCGAGGCGGGCGTCATGGGTGACCAGCACGATGGTCTGGCCGCGCTGGTGGAAGCGGCTCAGCAGCCGGACGACCTCCCGGGTGCCCTTGCTGTCCAGGCTGCCCGCGGGTTCGTCGGCCAGCAGCAGCCGGGGCCGGTTGACCAGGGCGCGGGCCAGGGCGACGCGCTGCTGCTCACCGCCGGACAGCTCGCCCGGCATGGAGCGCTCCTTGCCGGTCAGGCCCAGCTCGGCCAGCAGTTGCTCGCGCTCGGTGCGGGCCTGGCGGGCGGTCATCCCGGCGAGCAGCGCGGGCAGCTCCACATTGTCGGCGACCGACAGATTGGAGACCAGATTGAAGAACTGGAAGACGATCCCGATGCGCTTGCGGCGCTTGATCGCCCAGCGGGCCTCGCTGAAGTCGGCGGTGCACTCGCCGTCGAGCCAGATACACCCGGCGTCCGGGTGCTGGAGTCCGCCCAGCAGATGCAGCAGCGTGGACTTGCCGGCCCCGGACGGGCCGGTGATCGCGACGAACTCGCCGCGCTCGACCCGCAGATCGACCCCGCGCACCGCGTGCGCCGGAGCGCCCTCGCCCTGATGCGTCTTGACCAGGCCCTCGGCGCGCAGCACGGGCACGGGCACGGCCTCGTCCGCGGCGGCCGGGGCCGGGCGGGGAGCGGCGGCGTCACTCACTCCAGCTCCTCCAGTTCTTCCTGGCACCTCTCCAGCCAGTCCAGATCGGCCTGGAGGTGCAGCATGGCCCCCTCGATCAGCAGCTGGGCCGTGCGGTTGTCCCGGTCCGCGGTCGCGGCCAGCTTGGAGAGGCTGCGCATGGTGTTGAGGTACTGGCGCCGCTGCTTGTTGATCAGGGCGATCTGGTCGGCGAGACCGGTCCGCGGGGCGAGCGCCAGTTTCATGAAGAACTCGTCGCGGATCCGGGGTTCGTCGGACACCTCGTCGTACCAGACGCGCAGCGCCTCCCGCCCGGCCTCGGTGAGGTGGTAGACCTTCTTGTTGGGCCGGCCGGCCTGTTCGACGTCCTCGCCCTCGATCAGTCCTGTTTTCTCCAGGCGTCCGAGGGTCACGTAGATCTGGCCGACGTTCGGCTGAGGGTACGCGGCACCCAGCAGTTGCTCAAGGTCCAGCTTCAGCTCATATCCATGGGCCGGACCGCGGGCGAGCAGGGCCAGGAGGGGCAGCCGCACCAGCGCTCTCCTCCTCGCGTCCTAGGTGGTGGTGAGCCGCGGGCCCGCGCTGAAGGGGCGGGCGGCGGAAGATTGACGACAGGCCCTAGTATCGCCCATACCTAACAGGTATACATGGCAGCGTCCGGGCGATGTGGCCCGGAAGGGTGCACCGGGAGGAACCTATGCGGTGGATACGGGCCGCGGGTAGGGGTCTTCTCGCCCTTGTCGTGGTCCTGACCGGCTACGTCGGCTCCGTCCCCCGCGCCGACGACGGGGCGGGGGACGGGCGGGGCCCCATCACGCTGGCCACCGGCGGGGACCTCACCGGTTATCTGGGCGCGGTCCTGGACGGCTGGAACCGCAGCCACCCGGACGAACGGGTCACCCTGGTCGAACTGCCCGACTCCTCCGACGAGACCTACGCGCAGATGCACACCGATCTGCGCGCCGGGAACCGCAGCCGGTTCGACGTCCTCAACATCGATGTGAACTGGACCTCCCAGTTCGCCGCCGCGGGCTGGATCCGCCCGCTGCCGCGCGAGGCGTTCCCCCTGGACACCTTCCTGCCCCCGGTCGTCGACACCGCGACCTACGACGGCCGGCTCTACGCGGTCCCCTATGTCACCAACGCCGGGCTGCTGCTCTACCGCGCCGACATCCTGGAGCGCGAGGGACTGCCCCCGCCGCGCACCTGGGCCGAACTGGAGCGCTACGCCGAGACCCTGGGCCCCGAGTACGGCATCGACGGCTACGCGGGCCAGTTCCTGCCCTACGAGGGGCTGACGGTGAACGCGGCCGAGGCCGTGTACTCGGCGGGCGGCACCATCCTCGGCGACGAGGGCGAGCGGGTCACCGTCGACTCCCAGGCGGCCCGTGAGGGCATCGGGTTCCTGGCGCGCGGCCTCGCCGAGGGCTGGATCCCCCAGGAGGCGCTGGCCTGGAAGGAGGAGGAGTCCAAACAGGCGTTCCAGGACGGCGAACTCCTCTTCCTGCGCAACTGGCCCTACGCGTACGTCGCCGCCGCCGAGCCCGGCTCACCGGTCGCCGGGAAGATCGCCGCGGTCCCGCTGCCCGGCCCCGACGGACCCGGCACCAGTGTGCTGGGCGGCTCCAACCTCGCCGTCAGCAGCCATGCCGAGCACCCGGAGACCGCCGCCCGGCTGATCGCCTATCTCACCGGCGAGAGCGTCCAGCGCCAGGTCCTCACCCGGGGCGCGCTGCCCCCCGTACGGGCCGATCTCTACGAGGATCCGGAGCTGATCGGGGAGTTCCCCTATCTGCCGACCCTGCGGCAGAGCGTGCTGGCCGCCGCGCCGCGCCCCAAGAGCCCGCGCTACGACCAGGTGAGCCTGGCGGTGCAGGCGGTGGTGCGGGACGCGCTGACCGGGCAGCAGACGCCGGCCGAGGCGGTCCGGCGCCTGGCGCGCGAGCTGGCGGCGGTCTCCAGCCGCTGAACCCCCGAACGCATCGGCCCCCTTCGACCATCCGAAGGGGGCCTAGTTACATGTTAGGTAACGCCAGGGTCTCAACTGCCCGCTGGTTGCCCGAGTTCATCCCCCTTTGGGACCCCAACTTCCGGGTAGTTTTCGCACGCTCATTGACACCCGTACGACATCCTTACTTAACATGTATGCATAACGTCAGCTCGCACAGACAGGCCAACTGGGGTGATTCAACCGACCCTCACGGGGCGCCATTGGTGGCGCGACGCAGTGATCTACCAGGTGTACGTCCGCAGTTTCCTGGACAGCACCGGGGACGGCATCGGCGATCTGGCCGGAGTTCGCGCCGGTCTTCCCTATCTCCGCAAGCTCGGTGTGGACGGGATCTGGCTCAGCCCGTTCTATCCCTCGCCGCAGCACGACCACGGCTACGACGTCGCCGCCTACCAGGATGTGGACCCGCTCTTCGGGGACCTCGCCGAGTTCGACCTCCTGATGTCCGCAGCCCGCAAGATCGGCATCAAGGTCCTGCTGGACATCGTCCCCAATCACTGCTCCGTGGAGCACCACTGGTTCCAGGCGGCGCTCGCCGCCGCGCCCGGCAGCATCGAGCGCGCCCGGTTCCACTTCGCCGACGGCCGCGGCCCGGACGGAGCGGAGCCGCCGAACAACTGGCACGCCATGTTCGGCGGCCCCGCCTGGACCCGGGTCACCGAGTCCGACGGCACCCCCGGCCAGTGGTACCTGCACATGTTCACCCCCGAACAGCCCGACTGGAACTGGCGCAACCCCGAGGTGCCCGAGGAGTTCGAGGGCGTCCTGCGGTTCTGGCTCGACAAGGGCGTCGACGGCTTCCGCATCGATGTCGCCGCCGGCCTCTACAAGCACCCCGACCTGCCCGACTCCGACGACCCCGAGGCAGACGCCCGCACCCGCGACTCGGTCAACCCGCTCGCCTGGAACCAGCCCGAGGTGCACGACGTCTGGCGGCACTGGCGGTCGGTGTGCGACGCGTACGCCGAGCGCGACGGCCATGAGCGCCTGCTGGTCGGCGAGGTCTCCGTGCCCACCGCCCGCGAACACGCCCTGTACGTCCGCCCCGACGAACTCCACCAGGCGTTCTTCTTCGACCTGCTCGGCGCCCCCTGGGACGCCGACTCCTTCCGCAAGGTCATCTCCGAGGCCATGGAGGACATCGCCGGCACGGGTTCCACCGTCACCTGGGTCCTCAACAACCACGACCAGGTCCGCACGGTCACCCGCTACGGCGGTCCCAGCACCGAGGGCAGCGGTCTGGGCCCGGCCCGAGCCCGCGCCGCTGCCCTCCTCATGCTGGCCCTGCCCGGCGCCGCCTACATCTACCAGGGCGAGGAACTGGGCCTGCCCGAGGTCGACGACCTGCCCGACGAGTCGATCACCGACCCGATCTTCCGGCGCACCGGCAGCCGGGCCCGGATCCGCGACGGCTGCCGGGTGCCGCTGCCCTGGTCCGGCCAGGCGTCGCCGTTCGGCTTCACCTCCGGGGCGGGCGCCGCCAAACCCTGGCTGCCCCAGCCCGACTACTTCGCCGAGTACGCCACCGACCGCGCGCTCGCCGACACCAGCTCGTTCTGGCACCTGTACCGCGACGGTCTCCAACTGCGTGCCGCGCTGCCCCAACTGGGCGAGGGCGCACTGCGCTGGATCGACCGGCAGCCCGGCGTCCTCGCCTTCGAACGCGGCGACGGCCTGGTCTGCGCCGTGAACTTCACCACCGCACCCGTGGCCGCGCCGGTCTCCGGCACTCCACTGCTCTCCAGCGGCCCCTGCCCGGCAGGTGTCCTGCCCGGCTCCACCGCCGCCTGGTGGCTGAGCGACCAGTGAGCCACCACTGGCCGCCCGGCATCCGACACCGATCACTCGGCGTCAACCGCATATCCGCCGAAGGGATATCAACGATGATACGACCCCGCACCACCCTCCTCACCGGCTGCACCGCGCTCGTCCTGGCGGTCACCCTCACCGCCTGCGGCAGCGACGGTGATGTCGCCGCGGGCGGCGGCGACAAGCCGCTCAGCGGCCAGACCGTCTCGGTCGCCGGTGTCTGGTCCGGCACCGAGCAGCAGAACTTCCAGAAGGTGCTGGACGCCTTCACCGAGAAGACCGGCGCGAAGACCGAGTTCGTCTCCACCGGCGACAACGTCTCCACCGTCGTCGGCTCCAAGATCGAGGGCGGCAACGCCCCCGACGTGGTGATGGTCCCCCAGGTCGGCGTGCTCCAGCAGTTCGCCCAGGAGGGCTGGCTCCAGGAGCTGTCCAAGACCGCCCAGGACTCCCTCACCAGCAACTTCGCCCCGGTCTGGAAGAACTACGGCGCCGTCGACGGCACCTCCTACGGCGTCTACTTCAAGGCCGCCCACAAGTCCACCGTCTGGTACAGCCCCGACGCCCTCACCCAGGCCGGCGTCGAGGCCCCCGCCACCTATGACGAGCTGCTGGAGGCCGGGCGGACCGTCTCCGACTCCGGGCTCGCCGCGTTCGCGGTGGCCGGCCAGGACGGCTGGACCCTCACCGACTGGTTCGAGAACATCTACCTCTCCCAGGCCGGCCCCGAGAAGTACGACGCCCTCGCCGCCCACGAGCTGAAGTGGACCGACGCCTCGGTGGTCACCGCGCTCACCACCCTCGGCGAGCTGTTCAAGGACAAGCAGCTCATCGCGGGCGGCCAGAACGGCGCCCTGAACACCGACTTCCCCGGCTCCGTCGAGAAGGTCTTCGGCCCCCAGCCCGAGGCCGGCATGGTCTACGAGGGCGACTTCGTGGCCGCCGTCGCCAAGGACGAGTACGGCAAGGTCATCGGCGAGGACGCCAACTTCTTCCCGTTCCCCGCGGTGGACGGCGGCAAGGCACCGGTGGTCAGCGGCGGCGACGCGGCCGTGGTCATCAAGGAGGGCAAGAACCAGGAGGCCGGCATGGCCTTCGTGGAGTGGCTGGCCACCCCGGAGGCCGCCGAGGTCTGGGCCGAGCTGGGCGGCTACCTCTCCCCGAACAAGTCCCTGGACCTCGCCGCCTACGGCGACGACGTCACCCGCGCCACCGCCAAGTCCCTGATCGACGCGGGCGACGCGGTCCGGTTCGACATGTCCGACCAGGCCCCCGCGGCGTTCGGCGGCACCAAGGGCGCGGGCGAGTGGAAGATCCTCCAGGACTTCCTGCGCGACCCGTCCGACCCGACCGCGACCGCCGGGCAGCTGGAGGACGCGGCGGCCAAGGCGTACCAGGACTGATCGTGACCGCCACCCTTGTGAAAGAGGCGGGTACCCCCCCGCCGCCGGACCCCGCCGCGGAGCGTACGCGGCGGGCCCGGCGGCGGGGCCGGGCCGCCGCCCTGCTCTTCGTCCTGCCCGCTCTGCTGCTGCTCGGCGCCCTGGTCGTCTACCCGGTGCTGTACTCCCTCGGCCGCAGCTTCTTCGACGCCGCCGGCAGCAGCTTCATCGGCGTCGACAACTACACCGAGATCTTCCGCGACCCCGTCACCCTCAAAGCCCTGCGCAACACCGCGATCTGGGTCGTCGTCGCCCCGGTGATGCTCACCGCCCTCGGCCTGATCCTCGCCGTACTGGTGGAGAAGATCCGCTGGTCGACCGCCTTCAAGCTGCTGATGTTCATGCCGATGGCGGTCTCCTTCCTGGCGGCCGGCATCATCTTCCGCCTGGCCTACGACGAGGATCCCGACAAGGGCGTCCTGAACGCGGCGGTCGTCGCCGTCCACGACACCTTCTCCGGCACCTCGTCCTACCCCACCGCCCGCGCCCGTGAGGACCAGGGGCTCACCCGGGGCCAGGACGGCTCGTACACGACCGAACAGGCCGTCTCCCCGGGCAGTTCCAGCGCGCTGGGCCTGGTCGGGGTGCTGCCCCGGGACCTCCCCGAGGGCGCGGCCCCCGCCGACGGAGCCGCCGCCGCGAGCGCCGGTCCCGACGAACTGCGCGGGGTGGTCTACCTGGACTTCACCGCCGGCGGCGGCGGACAGCAGGGCCAGGTCGACGACGGGGAGAGCGGACTGCCCGGCATGACCGTGGAGGCGGTACGCGACGGCAGTACCGTCGCCAGTACCACCACCGGCGATGACGGGGCCTTCCGCTTCACCGGCCTGGACAGCGGCAGCTATCAGCTCCGGCTGCCCGAGTCCAACTTCGCCCCGGCCTACGACGGCATCTCCTGGCTCGGCCCGACCCTGGTCACCCCGGCCATCATCGGCGCCTATCTGTGGATCTGGACCGGCTTCTCCATGGTGCTGATCGGGGCCGGGCTCGCCACCCTGCCCCGGGACGCGCTGGAGGCGGCCCGGATCGACGGGGCCAGCGAGTGGCAGATCTTCCGGAAGATCACCGTGCCCCTGCTCGCGCCGACCCTGACCGTTGTCTTCGTCACCCTGGTCATCAATGTGATGAAGGTCTTCGACCTCGTCTACATCATCGCGCCGGGACCGGTGCAGGAGGACGCGACCGTGCTCGCCTCGCAGATGTGGCTGGTGTCCTTCGGCGGCGGCAACGACCAGGGCCTCGGCAGCGCGCTCGGCGTCCTGCTCCTGCTGCTGGTGATCCCGGCGATGGTCTTCAACGTCCGCCGCTTCCGAAGGAGTCAGTGATGAACGCCATCCGGCGCGTACTGGGCAGCGCCGTCGTCCAGGCGTTCCTCGTGGTCGTCGCCCTGGTCTGGATGACCCCGCTCGCCGGGCTCTTCCTGTCCTCGCTCAGGTCCGCCGAGGACACCGCCAACGGCGGCTGGTGGACCGTGTTCACCAGCCCGGGGCAGCTGTCCTTCGACAACTACTCGGCCCTGCTGGACAACTCCGGGATCACCCAGGCGTTCTTCAACACCATCCTGATCTCGGTCCCGGCGACCCTGCTGGTCGTGATCATCGCCGCACTCGCCGGATACGCCTTCGCCTGGCTGGACTTCCCGTTCCGCGACTCGGTCTTCCTGCTGGTCGTGGCGATGCTGGTGGTGCCGGTGCAGATCGGTCTGCTGCCGGTCGCCAAGCTCTTCGGCCAGCTGGGACTGTTCGGCACCATCCCGGGCGTGGTCCTCTTCCATGTCGCCTACGGACTGCCGTTCGCGGTGTTCCTGCTGCGCAACTACTTCGCGGAGATCCCGAAGGAGATGCTGGAGGCGGCCCGGATGGACGGCGGCACCGAGTGGCGGATCTTCACCCGGCTGGTGCTGCCGGTGGGCAAGCCGGCCATCGCCAGCCTCGCCATCTTCCAGTTCCTCTGGGTCTGGAACGACATGCTGGTGGCGCTGCTCTTCGCCGACACGTCCTCGCAGCCGCTGACGGTGGCGCTCCAGTCGCAGATCCGGCAGTTCGGCAGCAATATCGACGTCCTCGCCCCCGGCGCGTTCCTCTCGCTGGTGGTGCCGGTCGTGGTGTTCTTCGCCTTCCAGCGGCACTTCGTCCAGGGCGTCATGGCGGGCTCGGTCAAGTAGACCGGCCCGCGTCCCGACTCCCCGCCGGCGTCCACCTCCCATGCCGGCGCCGGCGGGGGAACGAGGGCGCCGGGCCCGTCCGAAAGCGGCGGACGGGCTCGGCGTTCCCCACAGCACCACAGCACCGAAGCACCACGGCACCAAAAGAACCACAGCATTACAGCACTTCAGAACAACAGCACTTCCGAACAACCGCACCACCGAACCACAGCACCGACCGGTAAGCGCGTCGGGCCCGTTCGAAGCGGCGGGCGGGCCCGGCGACCGTCACCGTGTGTACCGGGAGTGTCCGAAGCGGCGGACGCACCCGGAACCCGGTGACCGAGCCGGGCTCCCCGAAGCGGCGGGGGGCCCGGCATCGGTCGCATCGGAAAGGGTAGCCCCGGCGGCCCCGTACTAGGGCTTTCGCCGCCGAACCGTTGTCAAATCCGCTGTCAGGGCGAGGCCGGCGGATACAGCGCCCTCGGCAACTGCGAGGCCGCCGCGGAGTCCAGCAGCCACAGCGTGCGCGCCCGGCCCCGCGCCCCGGCCGCCGGCGCCTGGATCTCGCCCGCGCCCGACAGGGCCATGGCCGCCGCGTTCGCCTTGTCCGCACCGGCCGCCAGCAGCCACACCTCACGGGCCGCCCGGATCGCCGGCAGGGTCAGCGAGACCCGCACCGGCGGCGGCTTGGGCGCCCCGTGCACACCGACCACCGTGCGGTCCGTCTCCCGCACCGCGGGCAGCTCGGGAAACAGGGAGGCCACATGCGTATCCGGCCCGACACCCAGCAGCAGGACGTCGAACGAGGGCACCGCGCCATGGTTCTCCGGCCCCGAGGCCGCCGCCAGCTCCGCCGCGTAGGCAGCCGCCGCCGCGTCCACGTCCGACCCGTACGGACCGTCCGACGCGGGCATTGGGTGCACGCGCTTCGGGTCCAGCGGCACGGAGTCGAGCAGGGCGGCGCGGGCCTGGGTGACATTGCGCTCCGGGTCACCCTCGGGCAGATAGCGCTCGTCGCCCCACCACAGGTCCAGCCGCGTCCAGTCGACCGCGTCCCGGGCGGGTGAGGAGGCGAGCGCGGCCAGCAGGCCGTTGCCGTTGCGGCCCCCGGTGAGCACCACCGACGCGGCGCCCCGGGATGCCTGGGCGTCCACGATCTTGGTGATCAGCCGGGCGGCGGCGGCCTCGGCCATCAGCTCCTTGTCGCGGTGCACGACCAGCTGAGGGGTGCTCACTTGGCCGCCGCCTTCTTGGCCGGGGTCTTCTTCGCCGGTGCCTTCTTGGCGGGCTCGGTCTGCGCCTCGGGAGCCGGGGCCTTGGGAGCCTGGGCCTCGGGAACCGCCTCAGGTTCCGCCGCCCGCGCCGCCGACGCGTTCAGCCGCTCCACCCCGAACCGCAGCGCGGACGCGTAGGTGTCGTCCGGGTCGAGCCGCCGCAGCTCCTCGGCGATCAGCTCGGCCGTCTCCCGGCGCTTCAGCGCCACCGCCCGGTCCGGCTGCCCGTCGATCGACAGGGTGGCCAGCGAACCGTCCGCCCGGTCCAGCACGATCGGCCCGCAGTCGGTCTGCATCCGTACGGCGGTCAGCCCCGGCCCACCCGACAGCGAGCGCTTCACGGGCACGTCCAGCCGGTCCGCGAGCCACATCGCCAGCAGCTCGCAGCTGGGGTTGAACTCCTCGCCCTCGACCTCCACACCGGTGACCTCGCACACCACCTGGTCCAGGGCCGCCGCCAGCATCGAGCGCCAGGGCGTGATCCGGGTCCAGGACAGATCGGTGTCACCGGGGGTGTAGGTCCCGGCCCGCTCGGTCAGCTCGCGGACCGGCTGCTCGGCCGCGTAGGTGTCGGTGACCCGGCGCTGGGCGAGGGCGCCCAGCGGATCGCTGGCCGGGTCGAGCGGGGCGCCCGCCGGCCACCACACGACCACCGGGGCGTCGGGCAGCAGCAGCGGCAGCACCACCGACTGGGCGTGGTCGCCGACCTCGCCGTACAGCCGGAGCACCACGGTCTCGCCGGTGCCCGCGTCCGCGCCGACCCGTACCTCGGCGTCCAGCTTGGACTGGGTGCGCTCGCGCGGGGTGCGGGCGTGCCGCTTGATCACCACCAGCTTGCGCGAGGGGTGCTCGCGGGAGGCGTCGTTCGCGGCGCGCTGGGCGTCGTAGGCGTTCTCCTCGTCGGTGACGATGACGAGGGTGAGGACCATGCCGACGGCGGGGGTGCCGACCGCGCGGCGGCCCTGCACCAGCGCCTTGTTGACCTTGCTGGCCGTGGTGTCGGTGAGGTCTATCTTCATGGCCGGCGCCAGCTCCGTCCGTCTCGTTCGAGCATCTCGTCCGCCTCGATGGGGCCCCAGGTGCCCGAGGGGTACTGCGCGGGCCTGCCGCTCGCGTCCCAGTACTCCTCGATCGGGTCGAGGATCTTCCAGGACAGCTCGACCTCCTCGGTGCGGGGGAAGAGGTTGGAGTCGCCGAGCAGCACATCCAGGATCAGCCGCTCGTACGCCTCCGGGCTGGACTCCGTGAAGGACTCGCCGTACGCGAAGTCCATGGAGACGTCCCGGATCTCCATCGAGGTGCCCGGCACCTTGGAGCCGAAGCGGACGGTGACGCCCTCGTCGGGCTGGACCCGGATGACGATGGCGTTCTGCCCGAGTTCCTCGGTGGCGGTGGTGTCGAAGGGGGAGTGCGGGGCGCGCTGGAAGACCACCGCGATCTCGGTGACCCGGCGGCCCAGCCGCTTGCCGGTGCGCAGATAGAAGGGGACGCCCGCCCAGCGGCGGTTGTCGATCTCCAGCTTCACCGCGGCGTAGGTGTCGGTGGTGGAGGAGGCGTCGATGCCGTCCTCCTCCAGATAGCCGACGGCCTTCTCGCCGCCCTGCCAGCCCGCCGCGTACTGGGCGCGCACGGTGTCCCGGCCGAGGTCGCGGGGGAGCCGGACCGCGCCGAGCACCTTGGTCTTCTCGGCGGCCAGCGCGTCCGCGCCGAAGGAGGCGGGCTCCTCCATCGCGGTGAGCGCGAGCAGTTGGAGGAGGTGGTTCTGGATGACATCGCGGGCGGCGCCGATGCCGTCGTAGTAGCCGGCCCGGCCGCCGATGCCGATGTCCTCGGCCATGGTGATCTGGACATGGTCCACGAAGGACCGGTTCCAGATCGGTTCGAACATGGTGTTGGCGAAGCGCAGCGCCAGGATGTTCTGGACGGTCTCCTTGCCCAGATAGTGATCGATCCGGAACACCTGGTCCGGGGCGAACACCTCATGGACGACCTTGTTCAGCTGCTCGGCCGAGGCCAGATCGTGGCCGAACGGCTTCTCGATCACCGCACGGCGCCAGGAGCCGTTCGTCTGGTCGGCCAGCTGGTGCTTCTTCAGCTGCTGGATGACCACCGGGAAGGAGCGGGGCGGCACCGAGAGATAGAAGGCGAAGTTGCCGCCCGTGCCCTGGGCCTTGTCCAGCTCGTCGATGGTGTCGCGGAGCCGCTCGAACGCCTCGTCGTCGTCGAAGGTGCCCTGGACGAAGCGCATCCCCTGGATGAGCTGCTGCCAGACCTCCTCCCGGAACGGGGTGCGGGCGTGCTCCTTGACGGCGTCGTGGACCTCCTGCGCGAAGTCCTCGTTCTGCCACTCGCGGCGGGCGAACCCGACCAGCGAGAAGCCCGGCGGCAGCAGACCCCGGTTCGCGAGGTCGTACACCGCGGGCATCAGCTTCTTCCGGGACAAATCGCCCGTGACGCCAAAGATCACCAGGCCCGACGGCCCCGCGATACGCGGGAGCCGTCGGTCGGCGGGGTCACGAAGCGGGTTCGCTCCGCTACCGGTAACCGGGGACAAGGTGTCAGCCCTCCGAAGGGGCGAGGCGCTTGAGTACCGCCTCGGTCGAGGCCAGCAGATCGTTCCAGGACGCCTCGAACTTCTCGACGCCCTCGTCCTCCAGCACCTGGACCACATCGTCGTACGCGATCCCGAGCTTCTCGACCGCGTCCAGTTCGGCGCGCGCCTGCTCATAGGTCCCGGCGATGGTGTTCCCGGTGATCACACCGTGGTCCGCGGTGGCGTCCAGGGTGGCCTCCGGCATGGTGTTCACCGTGTTCGGGGCCACCAGCTCGTCCACGTACAGGGTGTCCTTGTACGCCGGGTCCTTGACCCCGGTCGACGCCCACAGCGGACGCTGCTTGTTCGCGCCCGCCTTGGCCAGCGCCGCCCAGCGGTCGGTGCCGAACACCTCCTCGTACGCCTGGTAGGCGAGGCGGGCGTTGGCGACGGCGGCCTTGCCGCGCAGCGCCCCGGCGTCATCGGTGCCCAGCGCCTCCAGGCGCTTGTCGATCTCGGTGTCCACCCGGGACACGAAGAACGAGGCCACCGAGTGGATCAGGGACAGATCCAGGCCCTTGGCCCGCGCCTGCTCCAGACCCGCCAGATAGGCGTCCATCACCTCGCGGTAGCGCTCCAGCGAGAAGATCAGCGTCACATTCACGCTGATGCCGTTGCCGATCACCTCGGTGATGGCCGGCAGGCCCGCCCTGGTCGCCGGGATCTTGATCAGCGTGTTGGGCCGGTCCACCAGCCAGGCCAGTTGCCGGGCCTCGGCGACCGTCGCCGTGGTGTGGTGGGCCAGGCGCGGGTCCACCTCGATGGAGACCCGGCCGTCCTGCCCGTTCGTCGCGTCGAACACCGGGCGGAGGATGTCGGCGGCGTCGCGGACATCCGCCGTGGTGATCATCCGCACGGCTTCCTCGACGGTCACCTTCCGGGCGGCGAGGTCCGTGAGCTGCTGCTCATAGCCGTCACCGCTGCTGATGGCCTTCTGGAAGATCGTCGGGTTGGTGGTGACCCCGACGACATGGCTCTGGTCGATCAACTCGGCCAGATTGCCGGACGTGATCCGCTTGCGCGACAGATCGTCCAGCCAGATCGCGACGCCTTCCTCGGAGAGGCGCTTCAGTGCGTCCGTCATGGAAAATGCATCTCCTACGTGTCGTTATGTCAGCGTCAGCGCCCGGCGGCGGCGTTCGATTCCCGTACGGCGGCCAGCGATTCCTTCGCCTTCTCGGCGATGTTCTCGGCCGTGAAGCCGAATTCCTTGAACAGCACCTTGCCGTCCGCGGACGCGCCGAAGTGCTCCAGCGAGACGATCCGCCCGGCGTCCCCGACGTACTTGTGCCAGGTCAGCCCGATACCCGCCTCGACGGCCACCCGCGCCCGCACCGACGCCGGCAGCACACCGGCCCGGTAGGCCGCGTCCTGCTCCTCGAACCACTCCACCGACGGCATCGACACCACCCGCGTCGCCACCCCGTCGGCCTCCAGCGCCTCCCGCGCCTCGACGGCGAGATGCACCTCGGAGCCGGTCGCGATCAGGATCACCTCGGGCGTGCCCGAACCCGCCTCGGCCAGGATGTAACCGCCGCGCGCCGCGTCCTCGTTGTGCGGGTAGACCGGCACCCCCTGCCGGGTCAGGGCCAGCCCGTGCGGGGCGCCCTTGCCGAACTCCTTGGTGTACCGGCGCAGGATCTCCCGCCAGGCGAGCGCCGTCTCATTGGCGTCGGCCGGGCGGACGATGTTCAGCCCCGGGATGGCCCGCAGCGCCGCCAGATGCTCCACCGGCTGGTGGGTCGGACCGTCCTCGCCGAGCCCGATCGAGTCGTGCGTCCACACGAACGTCACCGGCAGATGCATCAGCGCCGACAGCCGCACCGCGTTGCGCATGTAGTCGGAGAACACCAGGAATGTGCCGCCGTAGATCCGCGTGTTGCCGTGCAGCGCGATGCCGTTCATCTCCGCGCCCATCGAGTGCTCGCGGATACCGAAGTGGATCGTACGGCCGTACGGGTCGGCCTCCGGCAGCGGATTGCCCGCCGGGAGGAACGACGACGTCTTGTCGATGGTGGTGTTGTTCGAGCCCGCCAGGTCGGCCGAGCCGCCCCACAGCTCCGGGATCACCGCGCCGAGCGCCTGGAGCACCTTGCCGGACGCGGCCCGGGTGGCGACCCCCTTGCCCGCCTCGAAGACCGGGATCTTCTGCTCCCAGCCGGTCGGCAGCTCACCGGCGGCGATCCGGTCGAACTCGGCCGCCCGCGCCGGGTTGTTGTCCCGCCACTCCTGGAACGACTTCTCCCACTCGGCGCGCGCCTGGCGCCCCCGCTCCACCGCGCCCCGGGTGTGGGTGATCACGGTGTCGGAGACCTCGAAGCTCTGCTCCGGGTCGAAGCCGAGGACCCGCTTGGTGGCCGCGACCTCCTCGTCGCCCAGCGCCGAGCCGTGCGCGGCCTCGGTGTTCTGGGCGTGCGGGGCGGGCCAGGCGATGATCGAGCGCATCGCGATGAACGACGGCCGGTCCGTCACCAGCTTCGCGGCCTCGATCGCGTTGTAGATCGCGTGCGGGTCCAGGTCCCCGTCCGGCTTGGGCGCGACCCGCTGGACATGCCAGCCGTACGCCTCGTACCGCTTCACCGTGTCCTCGGAGACCGCGGTCTCGGTGTCGCCCTCGATCGAGATGTGGTTGTCGTCCCACAGCAGGACCAGATTGCCGAGCTTCTGGTGCCCGGCCATCGAGGACGCCTCGGCGGAGATGCCCTCCTGGAGGCAGCCGTCGCCGGCGATGCAGTAGATGAAGTGGTCGAAGGGCGACTCGCCCTCGGCGGCCTCCGGGTCGAACAGCCCCCGCTCGTAGCGCGCGGCCATCGCCATGCCCACCGCGTTGGCGACGCCCTGGCCCAGCGGCCCGGTCGTGGTCTCCACCCCGGTGGTGTGCCCGTACTCGGGGTGCCCCGGGGTCTTCGAGCCCCAGGTGCGGAACGCCTTCAGATCATCCAGCTCCAGACCGAAACCGGCCAGGTACAGCTGGGTGTAGAGGGTCAGCGACGAGTGTCCGGCGGACAGCACGAAGCGGTCCCGCCCGACCCAGTCGGCGTCCGCCGGGTCGTGCCGCATCACCTTCTGGAAGAGGGTGTAGGCGGCGGGCGCGAGGCTCATGGCCGTACCGGGATGGCCGTTACCGACCTTCTGTACGGCGTCGGCGGCCAGGACACGGGCCGTGTCGACGGCCCGCTGGTCCACATCGGTCCAGTCGAGGTCTGTGGTGGTCGGCTTGGTGCTCACCCTGAGTCAGGGCTCCTCTCCACATGTCACACATGTCGCATGCCGGTGCATCGGGCACCCGGCCGCTGTCGAGCCTACCCTCGTGCGTACCGGCCTTTTCCGCCTCGTTTCCAGACTGCCGGGACTTCCCGCGATCCGCCTCCCGGCCGCGCCGGGCGCACTCCCGGCACCTGAATACGGCCCCGCTCGTCCGTGCACTCAACGGAGCGGACCCCGGCTCACCCGGCACCCCCGCCGAGCCGTCCGGGGGCACCCTCGGACACGACCCCACCCCCGCGAATGTCCGGGTCTGGGCAACGTCTACAGTGCAGTGGTACGCGCGAGCCTTTACCGGGACTTCACACGGGGAGGCTTGCTGGGATGTCTCTGTCAGGGGTGTGCGTGACGGCCGTTGAATCCCGTCCTGCGGGGGTTGTCGGGGCCAGCCGGGGCCCGCGTCACCGGCCGTTCGGGGCCCGTGTCATGGCGTTCGTGGCGCTGACCAAGCCGCGGATCATCGAGCTGCTGCTGATCACCACCGTTCCGGTGATGTTCCTGGCGGAGCGGGGTGTGCCCGATCTGACGCTGGTGCTGCTCACCTGCGTCGGCGGCTATCTCTCCGCGGGCGGCGCCAACGCCCTCAACATGTACATCGACCGCGACATCGACGCGCTGATGGACCGCACCTCGCAGCGCCCCCTGGTCACCGGCATGGTCAGCCCCCGCGAGTGCCTCGCCTTCGGCATCACCCTCGCCATCGGCTCCACCCTGCTCTTCGGCTACACCGTCAACTGGCTCTCCGCCTGGCTCTCCCTCGGCGCCCTGCTCTTCTACGTCGTCGTCTACACGATGATCCTCAAGCGCCGCACCTCGCAGAACATCGTCTGGGGCGGCATCGCCGGCTGTATGCCGGTGCTGATCGGCTGGACGGCCGTCACCAACTCCCTGACCTGGGCCCCGCTCATCCTCTTCCTGGTCATCTTCTTCTGGACCCCGCCGCACTACTGGCCGCTGTCCATGAAGGTGAAGGAGGACTACGCGCGGGTGGGCGTGCCCATGCTCCCGGTGATCGCCTCCAACAAGACGGTCGCCAGGCAGATCGTCCTCTACAGCTGGGTCATGGTCGCGGTCTCGCTGCTGCTGACCCCGCTCGGCTACACCGGCTGGTTCTACACGACGGTCGCGCTGGCCGCCGGCGGCTGGTGGCTGTGGGAGGCGCACGCCCTCCAGAACCGCGCCAAGGCCGAGGTCACGGGCGGGAAGCTGAAGGAGATGCGGCTCTTCCACTGGTCGATCACCTATGTGTCGCTGCTGTTCGTGGCCGTCGCGGTGGACCCCTTCCTGCGCTGAGGCCGGGCACCGGGGACGGCTCTGCTGAGGCGAGGGTCACGTACCCGCCACCGGTACCCGTCGGTAGCATCCTGACCATGGCAGACGCAGACGCAGACACCCCGCAGGGGGACGAGAAGACCGACGCCAGGGCCGCCGCCCGCGCCGAGCGCAGGGCCGCCCGGCTGAGCAGGCAGATCGGCGCCTTCGCCGGCAAGCACGGCGGCGCCGAGGGCCAGATCGCGTACCTCGGTGAACGCGGTGCCCGGATCGTCCTGGTCGGCGAGGACGGCACCTGGGGCGATCTGGTCGCCCCCACCCGTGCCGTCGCCGAGCGGGCGGTCGCCGCGTCCGGCATCACCGTCCACGAGTCCTTCGACGGCGAGTTCGCCGCCAAGGTGCGGACCGGCCCCTACGAGTGGAAGCGCATGGCCGGAATCCAGGTGGGAAACGGCTGAGCATCGTTCGCTCCTCCGTCAGGTGCGCGCCCCGGGCATTCCGGCCGGACCACCGCGCCCGGCAACACCTGAACCCCACCCCACCCGTTAGGACGGTCACAGGGACAGTCCACGACGGGGGAGCAGCGGGATGATCGAGACACCGGCTCTGGTGGACCAGCACTGCCACGGAGTGCTCCGCACGGAGCTGGGGCTCGGCACCTTCGAGGCCCGGCTCGCCCGCACCGAGGGCTCGCCCGCCCCCGGCACCACCCTCTTCGACACCCAGACCGGCTTCGCGGTCCGCCGCTGGTGCCCCCCGCTGCTGGGCCTGGAACCGCACAGCCCACCCGCCCGCTATCTCGCCCGCCGCCGCGAACTCGGCGTCCTGGAGTCCGGCCGCCGGCTGCTGCGCGGCAGCGGCATCACCACCTACCTCGTCGACACCGGACTGCCCGGCGACCTCACCTGCCCCGCCGAACTGGCGTCGGCCGCCGACGCCGAGGCCCGTGAGATCGTCCCGCTGGAACTCCTCGCCGAACAGGTCGCCGACACCTCCGGCACCGTCGCGTCGTTTCTCGCCAACCTCGCCGAGTCGGTGCACGCCGCCGCCGCCCACGCCGTCGCCTTCGCCTCCGTCGCCGGGCTGCGGCACGGACTCGCCCTCGCGCCCGAGCCGCCCGGCCCCGGTGAGGTGCGCGGCGCGGCGGGGCGCTGGCTGGCCGGGCGCCGGGCGGGCGGTGCACTGGACGACCCGGTGCTGCTGCGCCATCTGCTGTGGATCGCCGTCGCCTCCGGCCTGCCCCTGCAACTGCACGCCGGGCTGAGCGAGCCCGGCGCCCGCGTCGACCGGGCGGACCCGCTGCTGCTGACCGGCTTCGTCCGGGCCACCGCCGGGCTCGGCACCGATCTGATCCTGCTGCACGGCTACCCCTACCACCGCCAGGCGGCCCATCTGGCGGGCGTCTTCCCCCATGTGTACGCCGACTCCGGGGCCGCCCTGCTGCGCACCGGCGCCCGTGCCGCGGGCGTGCTCGCCGAGATCCTGGAGCTGGCCCCGTTCGGGAAGATCCTGTTCTCCAGTGGGGCGGGCGGGCTGCCCGAACTGCATGTGGTCGGGGCGCGGTTGTTCCGGGAGGCGCTCGGCCGGGTGCTCGGCGCCTGGGTGAGCGAGGGGGCGTGGTCGCCGGGCGACGCCCATCGGGTGGCCGCGCTGATCGCGGCGGGCAACGCGCGGCGGGTGTACGGGCTGGACTGAGCCGACCAGACTGGGCGCATGCCGACCCAAGAACCTCTCCCGCCCGCGACCCGCGCCCTGCTCGACCGTTTCGTCACCGCGCTGGCCCCGCTCGGCCCGGTCGCGGTGTGGGCGCACGGCTCACTGGCCGGCGGCGACTACCAGGAGGGCCGCAGCGACCTCGATCTGATCGCCGTGCTGCCCCGGACGCCCGCCCCGCGCACCCTCTGGCGGCTGGCCCTGCTGCACGCCCGGCTGCGCACCGCCCCGCTCGCCCCCCTGCTGCACTGCACCTATCTCACCCCGGCGACGACGCGGGACACCACCCGGCGGCACCTCACCTGGGCGCACCAGGAGCTGCTGCGCCGCCCGGTCACCCCGGTCACCCGGCGTGAGCTGCACGCCTTCGGCCGGGTCCTGCACGGGCCGCCCCCGGCGGACCTGCTCCCGCCGGTCCCGGACCCGGAACTCACCGCGTTCGTGGTCGGTGACCAGCGGGACTACTGGCGCCCCAAGGTGGACCGCGCGGATCTGTGGACGCGGGACGTCTGGGTGGACCACGCCCTGATCACCCTGGCCCGCGCCACCGTGACCGCGCGGGACGGCCGGCTGATCTCCAAGGGCGAGGCCCTCGCCCTGCTGCCCGGCCTCGGCGCCCCCGCGGAGGTGGTCGAGGACATCAGGGCCCGCCGCTACGACGGCCCCCGCCCGGCCCCGGCCCCCGGCTGGACCGCCCGCCGCGCCGAGCTGACCCGGACCTACCTGGGCCCGGCCATCGACGCGCTGGTGGCCTCGTACGCCTGATCGGCCGGAGCCGGGACACCGGCGTCGGTGTCGGTATCGGCGTCGATGTCGGTGTCGGTCGCCGGGCGCTCGCGCAGGGAGAGCAGGACCCGCAGGGTGGCGATCCACACCAGGCACGAGCCGAACATATGGGCGCCGACCAGGACCTCGGGCAGATCGGTGAAGTACTGGACATAGCCGATGACGCCCTGGGCGAGCAGGATCAGGAACAGGTCCCGGGTCCGGTCCAGGGGGCCCTTGGGGGCGTCCACCGCTTTGAGGACGAACCACAGGGCGAAGGTCAGCGTCACCACGATCCAGGCCAGCACCGAGTGCAGCCGGGTGACGTCCTCCCAGGGGACGTCCATCCGGGGCACCTCGCTGGAGTCCCCGGCGTGCGGACCGGCGCCGGTGACGACCGTGCCGACGGCGATCAGCAGGACCGTCACCCCGACCAGCACCCAGACCAGCTGGCGCACCACCGCGCCGACCAGCGGACGCGGAACGCCGTCGCCCTCGTGGGTGCGCTGCCACATCACCGTGGCGACCGCGATCAGCGCCGAGGACAGCAGGAAGTGCAGGGCGACGGTGTACGGGTTGAGGCCGACGAGGACGACGATCCCGCCGAGCACCGCGTTGCCCATGACCACCCAGAACTGGGCCCAGCCGAGCCGGGTCAGCTCACGCCGGTGGGGCTTCTCGGCGCGGGCGGCGATGATGGCCCAGCCGACCGCCGCGCACAGCACATAGGTCAGCAGCCGGTTGCCGAACTCGATGACCCCGTGCAGCCCCATCTCCCGGGTCGCGGTCAGCGAGTCGTCGGTGCACTTGGGCCAGGTCGGGCAGCCGAGGCCGGAACCGGTGAGCCGGACGGCCCCGCCGGTGACGACGATGACCACCGCCATGACGAGGGCGGCGAGCGCGGCCCGGCGCACCGTGCGCGGGGTGGGGGTCCAGCGCGCGGCGATGAGGGCGAGGGGGTTGCGCACGGCGGCTCGGGCGTCCGCACGGGTCAGCTTTGGCACGGGCCCATCGTAGAAGGCGGCTTGTGCACACGTTCACGAGGGGCCCGGTTCGCTCCCGGCGCGGCTACTCCCAGCGGAAGAAACGCCCGGCGGCGGCCAGTCCGACGACCGCCCACACCGCGAGGACCGCCAGGTTGCCCCAGGGCATCCCGGCCCCGTGCTGGAGGACGTCCCGCAGGCCGTCGGAGAGGGCGGAGATCGGCAGCAGCCCGAGCAGGTCCTGAGCGGCGTCCGGGAACCGGTCCAGCGGGACGATCACCCCGCCGCCGACCAGCAGCAGCAGAAAGACCAGATTGGCGGCGGCGAGCGTGGCCTCCGCCTTGAGCGTGCCCGCCATCAGCAGCCCGAGCCCGGAGAACGCGGCGGTGCCCAGCACCAGCAGCAGGAGCACGGCGAGCGGGTTCCCCTGCGGCGACCAGCCGAGCGCGAGGGCGATCGCCGTCACCAGCAGCACCTGGAGCACCTCGGTGACCAGCACGGCGAGGGTCTTGGCGGTCATCAGCCCCCAGCGCGGCAGCGGCGAGGACGCCAGCCGCTTGAGCACGCCGTAGCGCCGCTCGAAGCCGGTGGCGATGGCCTGCCCGGTGAACGCGGTGGACAGCACGGCCAGCGCGAGGATCCCGGGCGCGAGGAAGTCGACGGACTCGCCCGCGCCGGTGTCGACGATGTCGACGGTGGAGAACAGGACCAGCAGCAGCGTCGGGATGATCACCGTCAGCAGCAACTGCTCCCCGTTGCGCAGCAGCATCCGGGTCTCCAGCGCCGCCTGGGCCGCGATCATGCGGGTCAGCGGCGCGGCACCGGGCCGGGGGGCGTACGTACCGGTGGCGCTCATGCGCGCAGCTCCTTGCCGGTCAGTTCGAGGCTGTGCTGTCCCGGGGAGCGACCCCCGGACCCCCGGCAGGTGCCGGTGTCGGCCGGGATCATGCGCGCAGCTCCTTGCCGGTCAGTTCCAGAAAGACATCTTCGAGGGTGTGGCGTTCCACCGAGAGGCGGTCCGGCAGGACTCCGTGCTGGGCGCACCAGGAGGTGACCGTGGCCAGGAGCTGCGGGTCGATCGTGCCGGTGACGCGGTAGGAGCCCGGGGTCAGTTCGACCGCGGCGGCGTCGGCGGGGAGGGCCTTGAGGAGGGAGGCGACATCGAGTCCGGGGCGGCCGGTGAAGCGCAGGGTGTTCTCGGCGCCGCCCCGGCACAGTTCCTCGGGGCTGCCCTGGGCGACGACCCGTCCGCTGTCGATGATGGCGACATCGTCGGCGAGCTGCTCGGCCTCGTCCATGTGGTGGGTGGTGAGGATCACGGAGACGCCGTCGGCGCGCAGATCGCGGATCAGGTCCCAGGTGGCGCGGCGGGCCTGCGGGTCGAGTCCGGCGCCGGGCTCGTCGAGGAAGACCAGCTCGGGGCGGCCCACGACGGCCATGGCGAGGGCGAGGCGCTGCTGCTGGCCGCCGGACAGCCGCCGGTAGGCGGTCCGGCCGCAGGAGCCGAGGCCGAGCCGCTCGATCAGGGCGTCCACATCCAGCGGGTGGGCGTGCAGCCGGGCCACATGGCGCAGCATCTCGCCCGCGCGGGCGCCGGAGTAGACCCCGCCGCTCTGGAGCATCACGCCGATGCGGGGGCGCAGCGCGCGGGAGTCGCGGAGCGGGTCGAGGCCGAGGACGCGGACGGTCCCGGAGTCGGGCCTGCGGTAGCCCTCGCAGATCTCGACCGTAGTGGTCTTCCCGGCGCCGTTGGGACCGAGCACGGCGGTCACCCCGGTACGGGCCACCAGGGAGAGGCGGTCCACCGCGGTCCTGTCGCCGTACCGCTTCACCAAGGCGTCGACCTGGACCACGGGCTCACTTCGCATGGGTCCAGAGTCTAGGTTCGCCCCGGGCGCCCCGGACCGGCGGGTGCGGGAAGTCCGGGAGCGCCGGGGGGAGCGCGCCGGGCGCACCGCTCAGCCGGGTCCCTCCAGAGGGACGTCCCCTACCCGGGGGCGGTGGGTGGCGAGCCAGGTCTCGGCGTAGGCCACCGCGTCCGCGACCGGGAAGAGCCGGGTGGGGGCGGCGCCGACCGCGCCCCGGACGACCGGGCGGTCCCGTTCGAAGTCATGGCCGAGTTCGTCGAAGCGTTCCGCGCTGATGGAGACCTCGGTGACCTCCTCCCAGCCGCCGGGGGAGGGGCGGCCGACCCGGGTGAGGGGGGCGGGGACGCGGTACTCGGCGAGATGGAAGGCGGTGCAGGAGTCGTAGCCGACGCCGAGCAGCAGAACGCGGGCGCCGAGCGCCTCCAGCCGGGCCAGCGGGCTCCGCTCGCCGAGGCGGCAGTCGGTGGCGTGGCCGTCGGTGACCTGGGCGGCGCGGGGGCCGACGGCGGCGAAGGAGGTCTGGGGGTGGGCGCTGCGCAGGGCGCCGGGCCAGTTCCGTACGGTCTCCGGGATCACGCCGACGCCCCGGGTGGGGGTGACGGCGGGGTCGTAGGGCGGCATGGTGGCGCGGATGGTGTCCCACCAGGCGCGCGGGACCGGGGGCTCGGCCCACAGGGCGGGGTCGGAGAGGTCGCCGGTCTGGGTGGGGACCACCAGGGTGCCGCGCGGGCCGAGGGCGTCCAGCAGGGCCTGGACGACGGTGACCGGGCCGCCGCTGACCCAGCCGAGGGAGCGGAGCGAGGAGTGCACCAGCAGGGTCTCGCCGCTGAGCACCCCGGCCTCGCGCAGCTGTGCGGCGGCTGTGGCGCGGGTGACAAGAGGGCCGGTCGGAGGGGGTGTGGAGGCATCTGGCATGGTTCGGCAGTCTCCTCGACGGGCCCGCCCGGCGCCACCGCTTCGACCTGTGATCTGATCGATCAAAGATCGTTTCCGCAGGTCATCTTAGGTATACCTAAGTGACGCAGTGCACCGCTCACCCGTACGGACGCGGCTTGTCAGTCTCCGAGGAATTACGCAACAATGGCGTTGTGAAAAACGTCGGTGAGGCTCCGCAGGAGGAACTCGCGACCGGTGAGCGGTCCACCCGCAACCGGGTCGCCCGCTCCATCCTGCAGCACGGCCCTTCCACCGTCGCCGAGCTGGCCCAGCGCCTCGGCCTCACCCAGGCCGCGGTCCGCCGCCATCTCGACGCCCTGCTCGCCGACGATGTCGTCGCCGCCCGTGAGCAGCGGGTCTACGGCGCCCGGACGCGCGGCCGGCCCGCCAAGGTGTTCGCCCTGACGGACTGCGGGCGGGACGCCTTCGACCAGTCCTACGACCAGCTCGCGGCCGACGCCCTGAACTGGATCGCCGAGCAGCACGGCGGCAGCGAGGCGGTCGCCGCGTTCGCCCGTGCCCGGATCGCCGCCCTCGCCGACGCCTACCGCGCCGCGGTCGAGGCGGCCGGCCCCGAGGAGCGCACCGAAGCCCTGGCCAAGGCCCTGAGCGCGGACGGGTACGCTGCTACCGCGCGCAGCGCGCCCCAGCCCCAGCAGGGCGAGCAGCTCTGCCAGCACCACTGCCCGGTCGCCCATGTCGCCGAGCGGTTCCCGCAGCTGTGCGAGGCCGAGACGGAGCTGTTCGCCGAACTGCTCGGCACCCATGTGCAGCGGCTGGCCACCATCGCCCACGGCGACGGTGTGTGCACGACGTTCATCCCGAGGATCCCGAAGGCCCCGAAGTCCTCGGCACCCTCGAAGATCTCCGCGACCTCTACCACCGCTACCACCGCTACCACCCACGCATCCACCAGCACGGCCGGGAGGAACCCCGCATGACTCTCCCCACGGAGACCGCCCACCCCGAACTCGAAGGGCTGGGTACGTACGAATACGGCTGGGCCGACTCCGACGAGGCCGGTGCCGCGGCGAAGCGCGGTCTGAGCGAGGCCGTCGTCCGCGACATCTCCGGGAAGAAGTCGGAGCCGGAGTGGATGACCAAGCTCCGCCTCAAGGGCCTCAGGCTCTTCGAGAAGAAGCCCATGCCGAACTGGGGCTCCGACCTCTCCGGCATCGACTTCGACAACATCAAGTACTTCGTGCGCTCCACGGAGAAGCAGGCGGAGTCCTGGGAGGACCTGCCCGAGGACATCAAGAACACCTACGACAAGCTGGGCATCCCCGAGGCCGAGAAGCAGCGCCTGGTCGCCGGTGTCGCCGCCCAGTACGAGTCGGAGGTCGTCTACCACCAGATCCGCGAGGACCTGGAGGAGCAGGGCGTCATCTTCCTGGACACCGACACCGCGCTCAAGGAGCACCCGGAGCTGTTCAAGGAGTACTTCGGCACGGTCATCCCGGTCGGCGACAACAAGTTCGCCTCGCTGAACACCGCGGTGTGGTCCGGCGGCTCCTTCATCTACGTCCCGCCGGGCGTCCATGTCGAGATCCCGCTCCAGGCGTACTTCCGGATCAACACCGAGAACATGGGCCAGTTCGAGCGGACCCTGATCATCGTCGACGAGGGCGCCTATGTGCACTACGTCGAGGGCTGCACGGCGCCGATCTACAAGTCGGACTCCCTGCACAGCGCGGTCGTCGAGATCATCGTCAAGAAGAACGCCCGCTGCCGCTACACGACCATCCAGAACTGGTCGAACAACGTCTACAACCTGGTCACCAAGCGTGCCGTCGCCTACGAGGGCGCGACCATGGAGTGGGTCGACGGCAACATCGGCTCCAAGGTGACGATGAAGTACCCGGCCGTCTACCTCATGGGCGAGCACGCCAAGGGCGAGACCCTGTCCATCGCCTTCGCCGGCGAGGGCCAGCACCAGGACGCCGGCGCCAAGATGGTCCACATGGCCCCGAACACCTCGTCCAACATCGTGTCGAAGTCGGTGGCCCGCGGCGGTGGCCGGACCTCCTACCGCGGTCTGATCGAGATCGGCGAGGGTGCCCCCGGCGCCAAGTCCAATGTGCTGTGCGACGCGCTGCTGGTGGACACCATCTCCCGCTCCGACACCTACCCCTATGTCGACGTCCGCGAGGACGACGTCTCCATGGGCCATGAGGCGACCGTCTCCAAGGTCTCCGAGGACCAGCTCTTCTATCTGATGAGCCGCGGTCTGACCGAGTTCGAGGCGATGGCGATGATCGTGCGCGGCTTCGTCGAGCCGATCGCCAAGGAACTGCCCATGGAGTACGCGCTGGAGCTGAACCGGCTGATCGAGCTCCAGATGGAAGGCGCGGTCGGCTAGCACCGCCCGCCGTCCCACCCGGTTCCGTCAGCAGGCGGCCCGCCTCCCGGGGCGGGCCGAAGATCGTCATCGTATGCGTCATCGACGTTCATCGTCATCGTCGTAAGGAAGAGAGCAGATCGACAGCCATGGCTGAGGCTCAGAGTATTCCGGTGGGTTCCACCACCGCCGGCTCGATCGCGGTGGCCGCGGAGTCGACCGTCGCCACCCGGATGAGCGCCCCCCCGTCCTTCGACGTGGCCGACTTCCCCGTGCCCCACGGCCGGGAGGAGGAGTGGCGGTTCACCCCGCTGGAGCGCCTGCGCGGGCTGCACGACGGCACCGCCACCGCCACCGGCACCGGAGTGAAGGTCGCCGTCGAGGCCCCCGAGGGCGTCACCGTCGAGACCGTCGGCCGCGACGACGCCCGGCTCGGCCGGGCCGGCACCCCCGTCGACCGGGTCGCCGCCCAGGCGTACTCCGCCTTCGAGCAGGCCGGGGTCGTCACGGTCCCCAAGGACACCCGGCTCGCCGAGCCGATCCGGATCACCGTGCACGGCGAGGGCGGCACCGCCTACGCCCACCAGGTGATCGAGCTGGGCGCCTTCGCCGAGGCCCTGGTCGTCATCGACCACACCGGGGACGCGGTGCTCGCCGCCAACGTCGAGTACGTCCTCGGCGACGGGGCCAAGCTCACCGTGGTCTCCGTCCAGGACTGGGACGACAAGGCCGTGTACGTGGCCCAGCACAACGCCCTCGTCGGCCGGGACGCCACCTTCAAGTCCGTGGTCGTCACCTTCGGCGGCGATGTCGTCCGGCTGCACCCCCGGGTCGCCTACGCCGGTACCGGCGGCGAGGCCGAGCTGCTCGGCCTGTACTTCACCGACGCCGGCCAGCACCAGGAGCACCGCCTGCTGGTCGACCACAACGTCCCGCACTGCAAGTCCAACGTGGTCTACAAGGGCGCCCTCCAGGGCGAGCGGGCCCACGCGGTGTGGATCGGCGATGTCCTGATCGAGGCCAAGGCCGAGGGCACCGACACCTATGAGATGAACCGCAACCTGGTCCTCACGGACGGCGCCCGCGTCGACTCGGTGCCCAACCTGGAGATCGAGACCGGCGAGATCGTCGGCGCCGGGCACGCCTCCGCCACCGGCCGCTTCGACGACGAGCAGCTCTTCTATCTGATGGCCCGCGGCATCCCCGAGATCGACGCCCGCCGGCTGGTCGTACGCGGCTTCTTCGCCGAACTCGTCCAGCAGATCGGCATCCCGGATGTCGAGGAGCGGCTCATCGCCCGGATCGACCAGGAGCTGGAGGCAGCGGTCGCATGACGGCCTTCGTCCGTGTCTGCGCGCTCAGCGAGCTGGCCGAGGACACCCCCAAGCGGGTGGAACTCGACGGCACGCCGGTGGCCCTGGTGCACACCGAGGGCGAGGTGTTCGCCATCAACGACATCTGCTCGCACGCGAATGTCTCGCTGTCCGAGGGCGAGGTGGAGGACTGCGCCATCGAGTGCTGGCTGCACGGCTCCACCTTCGACCTGCGCACCGGCAAGCCGTCCGGCCTCCCGGCCACGCGCCCCGTACCCGTTTACCCCGTAAAGATCGAAGGGGGCAGCGTCCTTGTCGACGTACACGCCTCCCTCACCCAGGAGTCCTGAGGCAACCCATGGCAACGCTTGAAATCCGAGACCTGCACGTCACCGTCGAGGCCGACAACGCCACGAAGGAGATCCTCAAGGGCGTCGACCTCACCGTGAAGCAGGGCGAGACGCACGCCATCATGGGCCCCAACGGCTCCGGCAAGTCCACCCTCGCCTACTCGCTGGCCGGTCACCCCAAGTACACGATCACCAGCGGCACCGTCACCCTCGACGGCGAGGACGTCCTGGAGATGTCCGTCGACGAGCGGGCCCGCGCCGGTCTGTTCCTCGCCATGCAGTACCCGGTCGAGGTCCCCGGCGTCTCGGTCTCCAACTTCCTGCGCACCTCCGCCACCGCCATCCGCGGCGAGGCCCCCAAGCTGCGCACCTGGGTGAAGGAGGTCAAGGAGGCCATGCAGCGCCTCAACATGGACCCCGCCTTCGCCGAGCGCAATGTCAACGAGGGCTTCTCCGGCGGCGAGAAGAAGCGCCACGAGATCCTCCAGCTCGAACTGCTGGGGCCCAAGATCGCGATCCTGGACGAGACCGACTCCGGCCTCGACGTGGACGCGCTGCGGGTGGTCTCCGAGGGCGTCAACCGGGTCCGCGAGAGCGGCGAGGTCGGCACCCTCCTCATCACCCACTACACGCGCATCCTGCGCTACATCAAGCCCGACCACGTCCATGTCTTCGCGGGCGGCAGGATCGCCGAGTCCGGCGGCCCCGAACTGGCGGACAAGCTGGAGAACGAGGGCTACGAGGCATACGTGAAGGGTGGCGCATCCGCGTGACACCTACCCGCCATGGGCTCCCCGGCCTCCTCGACACCGAGGCGATCCGCAAGGACTTCCCCATCCTGGACCGCCAGGTCCACGACGGTAAGAAGCTCGTGTACCTGGACAACGCGGCGACCTCGCAGAAGCCGCGCCAGGTGCTGGACGCCCTGAGCGAGTACTACGAGCGCTACAACGCCAACGTCCACCGCGGTGTGCATGTGCTCGCCGAGGAGGCCACGGCGCTGTACGAGGGCGCGCGCGACAAGGTCGCCGACTTCATCAACGCGCCCAGCCGCGACGAGGTGATCTTCACCAAGAACGCCTCCGAGTCGCTGAACCTGGTGGCGAACATGCTCGGCTGGGCCGACGAGCCCTACCGGGTGGACTCCGACACCGAGATCGTCATCACCGAGATGGAGCACCACTCCAACATTGTCCCCTGGCAGCTGCTGTCGCAGCGCACGGGCGCGAAGCTGAAGTGGTTCGGCCTCACCGACGACGGCCGCCTCGACCTGTCCAACATCGACGAGATCATCACCGAGAAGACGAAGATCGTCTCCTTTGTGCTGGTCTCCAACATCCTGGGCACGGTCAACCCGGTCGAGGCGATCGTCCGCCGCGCCCAGGAGGTCGGCGCGCTGGTCTGCATCGACGCCTCCCAGGCCGCCCCGCACATGCCGCTGGACGTGCAGTCCCTCCAGGCCGACTTCGTGGCCTTCACCGGCCACAAGATGTGCGCGCCGACCGGCATCGGCGTGCTCTGGGGCCGCCAGGAGCTGCTGGAGGACCTGCCCCCCTTCCTCGGCGGCGGCGAGATGATCGAGACCGTCTCGATGCACTCCTCGACCTACGCCCCCGCCCCGCACAAGTTCGAGGCGGGCACCCCGCCGATCGCCCAGGCGGTCGGTCTCGGCGCGGCCATCGACTACCTCGCCGCCCTCGGCATGGACAAGATCCTCGCCCATGAGCACGCGCTCACCGAGTACGCGGTCAAGCGGCTCCTGGAGGTCCCCGACCTCCGCATCATCGGCCCCGCCACGGCCGAGGACCGGGGCGCCGCGATCTCCTTCACCCTCGGTGACATCCACCCCCATGACGTGGGCCAGGTCCTGGACGAGCAGGGCATCGCGGTCCGGGTCGGCCACCACTGCGCCCGCCCCGTCTGCCTGCGCTACGGAATTCCCGCGACCACCAGGGCGTCGTTCTATCTGTACTCCACACCGGCCGAGATCGACGCACTGGTCGACGGTCTGGAGCACGTACGGAACTTCTTCGGCTGAGGGGCGTGCTGGAACCGTGAAGCTGGACTCCATGTACCAGGAAGTCATCCTGGACCACTACAAGAACCCGCACGGGCGTGGTCTGAGGGACGGCGACGCCGAGGTCCACCATGTGAACCCGACGTGCGGCGACGAGATCACCCTGCGCGTGAAGTACGACGGCACGAGGATCGAGGACGTCTCCTACGAGGGCCAGGGCTGCTCGATCAGCCAGGCCAGCGCCTCCGTGCTGAACGAGCTGCTGGTCGGCAAGGACGTCACCGACGCGCAGAAGATCCAGGAGACCTTCCTGGAGCTGATGCAGTCCAAGGGCCGGATCGAGCCGGACGACGCCATGGAGGAGGTGCTGGAGGACGCGGTCGCGTTCGCCGGTGTCTCCAAGTACCCCGCCCGCGTCAAGTGCGCGCTGCTGAGCTGGATGGCCTGGAAGGACGCCACGGCCCAGGCCCTGGGCTCCGCCCCCGCCTCTGAAAGGAAGACGGCATGACCGAGACCATCGAGATGAAGCCGGCCTCGGAGGAGGAACTCCGCGAGGCCCTGATGGACGTCGTGGACCCGGAACTGGGCATCGATGTCGTCAACCTCGGCCTGATCTACGGCATCCATGTGGACGACTCCAATGTGGCGACGATCGACATGACCCTCACCTCGGCGGCCTGTCCGCTCACCGATGTCATCGAGGACCAGGCCAAGTCCGCCACGGACGGCCTGGTCAGCGAGTTGCGCATCAACTGGGTCTGGATGCCGCCGTGGGGCCCGGACAAGATCACGGACGATGGGCGGGAGCAGCTGCGGGCGCTGGGCTTCAACGTCTGAGCTCAACCGGTCCGGGAGGGGCCACGGCGGAATGCCGTGGCCCCTCCGTTGTTCATCGGCGGCGAGTGATCGCTTCGGCGAAGATCCGGAAGGCCGCCAGGCGCTGCCCGTTCCGTAGACCGCGAAGCGTCGCGAAGTGGCCGATGAGGAGGAAGAGACCGATGATCACCGGGATTCCGGCGAGCAGAAGGAGCTCGTGGACGAAGGGCATGGAGACGCAGCCTTTCCCGTGCTGAGAGGTCCGATTTCGCGATCGTTTGCGCCTACGGAATCGGACCACTCCGTACCTGGCCATCCCGCTACGGGTGATAGTCAGTGTTGGTGCAGGCCAGAGCGGTTGGCCGGGTTTTCCCGGTGGGACGCGGGAAAAGGGACTCAGCGGCGGAATCCACGCTCAGGCGGGCGCCCCCTGTCGCTGTAGAAGGGGGTGAACCAGTCTTGGGCTTCCAGGTTGGCGAGCCCCATGACCTGATGGATGAAACTGTCGGGATCTTCGACGCCCTGGTTCCATGGCTCAAAGAGGAAGAGCACGTCGGTGTCCTCGAACAGAGTGCTGATACACAGTGACCAGTCCCAGTCGTCATGGTGGGGCGGTACCTTCTCCGTGATCATCGTGACCACGTCAGGCTCGTCCACGACCCTGCTCGACGCGTGATCGATAGCGATGTGAAGAGCCATCTCTTCGCCCGTACAGGTGGGCTGCGGCCATTCCTCCGCCCTGATGTCGGCGGCCAGATCGTCGAAGCAACGTGCCATCCGACGGCGCCACTCGGCATCCTGACGCCAGGTGATCACTGGCATCTCGCTGAAGACGGCGGCGTAGTCGTCACCCAAACCGACAGGGCGGTCACCTATCTCTTCGAGGGCGTCGTATGCCATGTCGGACAGTGTGACAAGCGTGTCCTCCAGCAGTCGGAGGGTGCGGGCCGACGGTCCCCAGCACTCCTCTTCGTCCTCTTCGTGCCTCACCGGAGCGGGGGGCGGGGCAAGTTCATCCGGTACCGGGCGTCTGTCCACGCCCGGGTAGATGAAATACGACTGCGACACATCGTCTCCGGCCTCCGCTGCCCGCCAGTACCAGTCGGACGCCCCCTCTCGGTCTTCCATCCGGAAGTGAAGGTTGCCCATCAGCCGCAGGGAGAGGACATCGTCGGCGTCGATGGCCCGCTGGAGCCAGCGGATGGCTTCCGGACGATCAGAACGCTCGTACAGCAGGCCCAAGGTGCGGAAGGTGTCCACGTCCTCCGCGTCGGCGAGTGGCTGCAAGGCTCGCTGTGCTACGTCCATTCGGTCGTTGGCGTGTGCTGCCAGGGCGATGCTGAATCGCTGATGTCGCTCGGATCCGCGCCGAAGGGCGACCTCCCAGATCTCGTCGGGGAGCAGATCCGGCGAAGGCCCCCGATCACGCAGATGGGCGTCGAGGAGAAACTCGAACGGCCTCAGGCCGTTCCCCTCAGGGATCAACAGTCGGGTCACGGAGTCCCGGGGGCTGGTAGCCCAGGCGAGTGCCGATGCGAAGGGCTCCGGTGCGATCAGTTGCTTGTTGCGGCCGGGCAGATACCGTTCGTGCAGGCTGTGGAGCAGGTCGACGGGTTGAGGCTCTTCCAGCCCTGTCAGTGCCAGATCGATCGCCGCCCATACCAGCGCGGCACCGCGAGGGTTGCCGCCGACGACGGAAGCGCCGCGCAACTCCAGCCACAGCTCAGGACCGGTGGCGAGTGTTTCGGCCACCCCGAAGTCCTCCGCGTGATCCAGTGCCAGACGCAGGCGTGTGTCCCGGTTGACTCGCAGACGCTTACGAGCACGTCCGATCTCAGCCTCGGACCACAGTCGCTTCACTTCGAACGACTCGGCGACACGTACCAGTTCATGGGAGGGGAACCCCTGGTACTTGCGGGTCCGCATGGTGGCCAGTACGACGGTCCGGGCCCGGCGCAACGCCCGGATGTCGTTGAGCGTCAGACCGTGGGGTTCCAGATAGTGCTCCAGATCGTTCAACCAAAGCACCGTGGGGTTCTCTGAGCGGCCGGCGCGGACGCATTCGGTGATGGCATCCGGCAGATCCGTGGAGTGGGGCGGAACGACGAGCGAGTGGCCGGGAAGCACAGATGCCATCGCCTCGTAGGCGCAGCGTGTCTTTCCCGCTGTGGACTCGCCGATCAGCAGGAGGACGCCCCCGTGCCTGCCCAAGCGGGTGAGCGCGGTGCGGACCAACGGGTCGATGTCCCGTGGAATGTAGGCGGGCAACGCATTGCCGTTCTCCAGCGTGCGCGCCCTGTGCACCTTCAGCTCCAGGGGGTCGGCGTCGCGCACACGGCATATCGAGAGGCGGGTTCGTGTGGGCGTCGGCGCACCTCGTGCGCGTCCGTAGAGGCGCTGCCAGTGACCGCGGTCGAAATGCCCTGGCGGCAGAGCAGCGGCTCGTTCCAGCGCGATGAGAAAGGACTCCAGTGCGGCCCAGGACGAAGGCAGGCGTTCGCCCTTTTGCCAGGCACTGATCGACGATGTGGTCAAGGGTGGCCGTCGCTGTCCCTGTGAGGCGCGAACGATGCCCTGCAAGGTGGGTCTGCTGCCCCCGGTCCGAGCCGCGGTGACCAGCGCATCCCGGATGGTGCGGGCCAGTTCGGACCGGGCGTCCTGGCGGTCTGCTGAGTCGTTCATGACGTCATGGTCGCCGAGGCGCCCTGGTGAGGGTCAGAGACACAACAATTTGCTGTGTACAGCCGTACACATGATACGTACGCTCGTCCGTATGGGTTTCCTTCTGCTCGCGGGGGCCATCGCCGCCGAGATCGCCGCGACCACCTCCATGAAGTACAGCCAGGGCTTCACCCGGCTCTGGCCGTCGCTGATCACCGCGGTCGGCTACATCGTGGCGTTCGCGCTGCTCGCCCAGACGCTGAAGACCATCTCGGTGGGGACCGCGTACGCGATCTGGTCCGGGGCCGGGACCGCGGTGGTGGCGATCATCGGGGCGGTGTTCCTGGGGGAGGGCATGACCCTCGCCAAGGCCACCGGGATCGCGCTGATCATCATCGGGGTCGTGGTGCTCAATCTGGGGGGCGCGCACTGATGGCCCGCCGCTACGACCCGGAGCGCCGCCAGCGGATCATCGACGCGGCGATCCGGGTGGTGGGCGCCAAGGGCCTCGCGGGGCTGAGCCACCGGACGGTCGCGGCCGAGGCGGATGTCCCGCTGGGCTCGACCACCTACCACTTCGCGACCCTGGACGAGCTGCTGGTGGCCGCGCTCCGGCAGTGCAACGAGAGCTTCGGGGCGCTGATGGCGGCGCGGGGCGGGCTGCGCGCGCCGGGTCTCGATCTGGCCGCCGAACTGGCCGCGCTGCTCGGCGAGTGGCTGGCGGGCGACCGTACCGGGGTGGAGCTGGAGTACGAGCTGTATCTCGCCGCGCTGCGCCGCCCCGCGCTGCGCCCGGTCGCCGCCGAATGGGCCGACGGGGTGGTGGCGGTCCTCGTCCGGCAGGTGGACGCGGTGACCGCGCGGGCCGTCGTCGCGCTGATGGACGGGCTCTGCCTCCAGGTGCTGCTGACCGACACCCCCTACGACGAGGGATACGCGCGGGAGCTGCTGGCCCGCGTGATCGGGGACCGTCCGACCGGCGGGTGAGACGCTCCCGGCCCGGTTTGGCCTCCGTGGGGCGCGGGCGGTTAGGTTGCCCCCATGACCGACACGACTGCTTCCCGTACCACTGGTGCCGTGGCCGCCGGGCTCGCCACCATTGCCGCCGACGGCACCGTTCTCGACACCTGGTTCCCCGCCCCCGAACTGTCCGACGCGCCCGGACCGGCCGGTACCGAGCGGCTGGACGCCGACCGCACCCGTCAGCTGCTCGGTGAGCACGCCGTCGCCGCGCTCGCCAAGGACGGGGTGCGCGATGTCGAGACCGTCGCGGTCCGTACGGTCATCTCCTCGCTGGACGACAAGCCGCTCGACACCCATGACGCCTATCTGCGGCTGCATCTGCTCTCGCACCGGCTGGTCCGGCCCAACGAGCAGAACCTGGACGGCATCTTCGGCCTGCTGCCCAATGTGGCCTGGACCTCGCTCGGCCCGGTCGCCGTCGACACCCTGGAGACCGTACGGCTCGCCGCGCGCGCCCGCGGGCTGCACGTCAGCGTGTTCGGGGTCGACAAGTTCCCCCGGATGACCGACTACGTGGCCCCGGCGGGCGTCCGGATCGCCGACGCCGACCGGGTCCGGCTCGGCGCCCATCTCGCCGCCGGCACCACCGTCATGCACGAGGGCTTCGTCAACTTCAACGCCGGGACGCTCGGCACCTCCATGGTCGAGGGGCGGATCTCCCAGGGTGTCGTCGTCGGCGACGGCTCCGACATCGGCGGCGGCGCCTCCACCATGGGCACCCTGTCCGGCGGCGGCAAGGAGCGGGTGGCCATCGGCGAGCGCTCCCTGGTCGGCGCCGAGGCCGGCATCGGGATCGCGCTCGGCGACGACTGCGTGGTCGAGGCGGGCCTCTACCTCACCGCCGGGACCCGGGTCACCCTGCCCGACGGCCAGATCGTCAAGGCCCGCGAACTCTCCGGCGCCAGCAACATCCTCTTCCGCCGCAACTCCGTCACCGGCACCGTCGAGGCCCGCCCCAACAACGCCGAGTGGGGCGGCCTCAACGACGTCCTGCACAGCCACAACTGATGTCCCGGCGATCGATGACGATCACTTAAAAGGACCACCGTCCGTGTCCTCGGGGCCCGTTCGGCAGATGAAGCGGGTGAAGCAGATGAACAGACGGACGCCGGGGGTTCCGACGCGTCCGATCACCCGCCGAACGGTCGCGAGACGAGGGGCTGAGCAATGACGAACCTGGGCACGAGGAACACGGCACGCTTACTGACCGGGGCGGTCGCGGCGGTCGCGATGGGCTGGCTGTCCGGCGGTGCCGCCGCACAGGCCGACGAGACCCACACCGACTCCCACAACGGCACCCGGGTCGGCCTGGTCAACCTCCACATCGGCCAGATCGACGACCCCGCCGAGGATGTCCTCGAACACTTCCGGGTGTTCGGCGACGAGACCACGACGGAGGGGGCCGTGGCGGCGGAGACGACCGCCGAGTGAGGCAGCCCCGAGCGGCACGGCCGTCGAGTGAGACTGCCCTGAGCAGCACGGCCGTCGAGTGAGACCGCCGCAGCCGCCCGGCGGCACGGCCCGGGGCCGTCCGAACCGCAGCACGCGGAACGGACGGCCCCGGGCCGTTTTCGCGCACCAGGCATAGCGGCGGGCCGGCCCGCGCGTCAGCAGGGGTGAGGGGGGCCGGACACCGCAGAGCGCCGGACCCGGGGAAGAGAAGGTGACGATGGATGCCGAGGCCGAGGAGAACTTCCGCCGGTTCGTGGCGAACCGCTCCACCGCGCTGCTGAGAACCGCCGTGCTGCTCAGCGGCGGCGACCGGCACGCCGCCGAGGATCTGCTCCAGAACGCCCTGATCAAGGCCGCCGGACGCTGGCAGCGGATCGACGAACCCGAGGCGTATGTCCGGCGGATCCTCTACCGGCAGCAGATCGGCCGCTGGCGGCTGAAGTGGCCCCGGCGCGAACTGACCGTCGCCGAGCCGCCCGAACACGGCAGCACCGGCGACGCCAGTACCGCCGCCGAACTGCGGCTGCTGATCCGGGCCGCGCTGGCCCGGCTCACCCCGCGCCAGCGGACCGTGCTGGTGCTGCGCTACTTCGAGGATCTGCCCGAGGCCGAGGTCGCCCGGATCCTCGGCTGCTCGGTGGGCACCGTACGGTCCACCACCCATCGCTCGCTGGAACGGCTGCGCGCGTACTCGCCGGAGCTGGCCTCCCTCGCCGTCGACCGCTCACCCCTGGAGGTACGTTCGTGAACACCGAGGTACTGCTGCGCCAGGCGCTCGGCGAACAGGCCGCCGAGCAGCGGCCCCCGGGCCCCGCCCTCGCCGACCGGGTGCTCGCCCTGCGGCGCCGCCGCCGGGCCCGCGCGCTCGCCGTCACCGCCGCCGCGGCCGTCGCCGGAGTGACCCTGGCCGCCGGGGTGCCCCTGCTGGACACCGGCGAGCGGGACGCGCCGTCCGCCACCCAGAGCACGGCCCCGGATGTCCAGGCCCACCCGGACCAGTCGCCGCCGCGCGACCGGCTCTCCGCCGGACCGATCGTGCTCGCCGCCCACTTCACCACCGCGACGGCGGTGAACGGCGACGGCACCACACAGCAGGAACGCACCTACGCGCTGCTCGACCCCGGTACCGGACGCTACGAGGAGGACCCGCGCTGGTCGTTCGTCGCCGTCGCGCCCGGCGCGCGGACCGCGGCGGTGCTGGAACGGGACCTCCCGGCCCGGCGGATCGGGCTGCTCGACCTGACGACGGGGCAGGTCGAGCGCTGGATCCCGGTCGAGCGCGGCATCGGCGGCCTCGCCTTCTCCGCGGACGGGGAACAGCTCCTCGCCACCACCTACGACAAGCATCCCGACCTGTTCGCCCTGGCGGAGGGCGATGAGGGGGACGGCGCCCTGCGCGACGCCCCCTCCAGCCGCACCGGCTTCTACCTCATCGATCCGGCGAACGCCTCGGCCCGCTGGAGCCGGGTCGACCCGCAGCCGTCCGCGAGCGGACGCGACGACTTCGCCTTCGGCGCCGGTGACACCACCGTGCGGGGGCGGTCGGACGGGCTGCACGACGACGTCCAGCAGTACTACGACCTGAACGGACGCCCGATCGCCACGCCCGCCGGGGAGCGGTATCTGCGGACGGACGTCGGCGCCCGGCTGTCGCCGGACGGCAGCCTCGCCGCCGGTGATCCGCTCCGCGACACCCCCGAGGGGGCCTTCTCCGAGATCCTCGACGCCCGCACCGGAGAACGGGTCGGTGAGGTGCGCGCCGCAGAACTGCTCGTCTGGGTGGACGACCGTCGGCTCATCGCCTGGGAACGCGACCCGGACGAGACGACGGAGTACCAGACCCGGCTGGTGCTGGTCACGCTCGGCAGCGACGAGGTCGTGCAGCTGGCCGGGGCGCGGGATCTGCCGACCGAGGGCCTCGCGACACCGTGGGAGCCGGTGTTCGCGACGGGCTGAGCGGGGCCGGGGCGGGCGGACGGTCAGCAGCCGGCCGGTACGGGGGCGACGGCCTCGTACGCGGCCCTGAGGACCGCCGTCCGCTCCGGGCCCGCCGCGCGCAGCGGCGGCCGGACCGGCCCGGCGGGCAGGCCCAGGTCCGCCAGCAGGGCCTTCGCGGTGACCGAGCCCGGCAGACCAGCCGCCATCATCGCCTCGACCAGACCGGCCGTCTCCCGCTGGAGGCGGCCGGCCTTCATGGTGACCCCGGCGTCGAACGCGTCCAGCACCGCCCGCAGCCGCTCCGGGATCACATTGGCGACCGTGCTGACATAGCCCGCGCCGCCGATCGCGTACAGGGCGAGGATGTGCTCCTCGCAGCCCGCGTAGTACGCCAGCTCGGTGCGGGACATGACCTGCTGGGCGGCGAGGAAGTCGTAGGAGCAGTCCTTGACGGCGACGATCCTCGGGTGCTCGGCGAGGCGCAGCATGGTCTCCGGGGCGATCCGGGTGCCGGTGCGGCCCGGGATGTCGTAGAGCATCACCGGCAGTCCGCAGCCGTCGGCGACCGCCCGGAAGTGCGCCTCCACCGCGTCCTGCGGGGGCTTGCTGTAGTACGGGGTCACCACCAGCACACCGTCCGCGCCCGCCCGCTCCGCCGCGCGCGCCAGCTCGACCGAGTGCCGGGTGTCGGAGGTGCCGACGCCCGCGAGCACAGTGGCCCGCCCGCCCACCGCCTCCCGTACCGCCCGCACCAGTTCGGCCTTCTCGGCGTCGGAGGTGGTCGGGGACTCGCCGGTGGTGCCGGACAGCACCAGCCCGTCGCAGCCCCGGGCCACCAGCCGCTCCGCCAGCAGCCGCGCCCCGTCCGGATCGAGCGCCCCCGAGGCCGTGAAGGGCGTGACCATCGCGCACAGGGCGCGGCCGAAGGGCGTGGGGGACAGGGCGAGGGAGGGTGCGCGATGCGTCATAGGAGCAGTGTCGGCCCCCGCATTGTGAAGCTCCACTTAAATTTTCTACGTGGTGTTCCGCAGGGTTGCTAAGGAGTGGTCGGGCGCCCGCTCCGAGGCCCTCTGTCCAGCGGGGGTGCCCCGGGTCACCATGGCCGGGACGGACCACCAGCCCCGGTCAGGGGAGGCGTCATGAGGCTCGGCAAGGCACTCGCCACCGGAGTCGCACAGGAGCGGCCGGTTCCGGTCACGGACACGGTCATGGTCACCGACCCGGTCGCGCGGTACGGCGAGGAGCGCGCGGTCGTCGACGGCAGCGGGGAACCGGCCGCCCCGCCGGTCGCCGCAGAGGTGCCGGCCGCCCGATGAGGCCCCGGCTTCCCGAGGAACACCCGACGGAGCCGCCGACCGGATACAAGATCGCCCACCCGGTGCTGTCCCAGGACGGCACCCGGGCCGGGTTCACCGGTGTGTCGCTCGGCGGCGCGCTGCCGTACGGAGTGCTGGCCGACGCGTCCTGCGTCTACGGGCTGCGCCACTCGGCACCGCACCGCCGCTGCGACTGCGGCTTCCACAGCGTGCACGAGCGCGCCACCGCCGACGCGCTGCGCTGCACCGCGGAGCACCGCACGGCCCTGCTCCTCGAAGTCACCGTGCTGGGCCGGTACATCCGCTTCGAACGCGGCTTCCGGCACGCCCGCCAGCGGGTGCGCACGGCGACCGCCGCCCCCTGCGGATGCGGCGCGGTGGCCGCCGCGCTCGCCGACGCGGGCTGGGGCCGCCCCGGCTGGTACGCCCTCGCCCCGTCCTGCCCCGGCTGTCTGCGCGGCCGTACGTCCGTCTCCCTCGCCGGGTTCGCCCGGCTGGCGGGGGAGGGGCTGCGGGTCGTCGCCGGGCCCGCCGTCAGCGTCGCGCGGATCGCCGGGGACGGGGCGGACGGGGCCGCGCTCGACGTACCCGGGCCGGCGGCGGAGGCGGCGCTGCTCCAGGCGCGGCTGGACTGGTTCCAGACCCAGCCGGCCCGGCTCGGGAAGCGGCGGGAGGGAGGGGAAGCGGGGGACGGGGAGGGCTCCGGGGGTGGCTTGACCTGAAGTCCGGTTGAGGTCGGAGGGTGGGGGGTGTCCTCGTCCGGCAGCCACCAGGAGGCCCCTATGACCCGCCGTACCGACACCCACCCCGATCTGCTGCGCCCGGAGGTCGGGGCGCCCTGCTTCTCCCTCTGGCGGGTAGGGACGCCCGAACGGCAGCGGCTCGCCGTCGACGCCTTCGCCGCGACCTGGGAGCGCCGCTCCTGGCCCGCCCGCGAACTGGTCTCCCACCATGTCTATCTCGGCCATGACGGCAGCACCCTGCTGCACCACGCCCAGTGGGAGAGCCCGGCGGGCTACGCGGGGTTCTTCAAGACGCGGCGCCAGGAGACCGTGGACGAGATCGACACCGCCGTCCCCGGCATCGAGCGGCTCCCCCTGCACCGGTACACCCGCCACCGCAGCCGGGAGCGGGCCGCCGGTGATCTGCGGGTGCCGGGGCTGATCGTCACCGTACGGATCGACTTCGAGGCCGGGGCCGCCGACCGGCGGACGGACTGGATCGACGCCCAACTGGCGACGCCGGACGGGGACACGCAAGGGCACGAGGGCCTGATCTCCGCGCACTTCCACCCCTCGGACGACGGCACCCATGTCCTGAACTACGCCGAGTGGGAGGACGACGCCGCCTACGACAGCGCCATCGCGGTGGCGGGGACGGGGGTCGGGGCGGACGCGGGGGCGGACGAGGGGGTGCGGTCGTATCCGGGGATGACGGGGTTCACGGTGGCGCGGTTCCGGCATGTGCTGGGGCTCATGGCGTAGTGCCGGGCGGTACCGGAGAGCCGGGGGTTCCTGGACAAGAATAATGTTCGGTGGGAGTCTGGGGGCATGCTGGACGTCACCGTCATCGAGGACCCCGAGGCCGCGGCCGTCAGTCTGGACCCCGTACGGGCCCGGCTCCTGGCCGAGCTGGCCGCCGGGCCCGCGTCGGCCACCATGCTGGCGGGCCGGGTGGGACTGCCCCGGCAGAAGGTGAACTACCACCTCAAGGCGCTGGAGCGGCACGGGCTGGTCGAGCTGGCCGGGGAGCGCCGCAAGGGCAATGTCACCGAGCGGCTGATGCGGGCGACCGCCGCGTCCTATGTCATCTCGCCGCTCGCCCTGGCCGCCGTGCAGCCGGACCCGGACCGGTTCCGCGACCAGCTCTCCGCGCGCTGGATGCTGGCGCTCGGCGCCCGGCTGGTGCGGGACGCCGGTGCGCTGATCACCGGCGCCGCGCGGGCCCGCAAACGGCTCGCGACCTTCGCGCTGGACGGTCAGGTGCGGTTCGCCTCCGCCGCCGACCGGGCCGCGTTCGTGGAGGAACTGGCGGCGGGGGTGGGCGCGCTCATCCGCAAGTACGACGCGCCGGACGCGGAGGGGGGCCGGGATCATCGGATCGTCGTCGCGCTGCATCCGGTGGTGAAGGAGCCGGGGGTGGGGCGGCGGGGTGGGGGTGAGGTGGAGGGGGTTGGATCTCCGGAGTTGCCGTCGGATTCCCGGCCAGGATGATGCCCGGTCCGGCCTCCCGTCGGAACCCCACCCGCCAGAACCCCCGTCCCGACCCCTCAGGAGCCAGGAGCCCCGCCATGCCCGACCCCGACCCCGCCGCCGACAAGGAAGTCGACAAGCAAGCCGACAAGGAAAAGGCAGAAGCGCAAGGCTTCGAGATCGCCCGGGAGTTCGAGGTCGACGCGCCGCCCGAGCGGGTGTGGGACGCCGTCACCACCGGCACCGGCGGCTGGCTGTGGCCGATGGACCCGCCCGAGCCGCGCGCCGGCGGTGCCGGACCGTACGGCTCCGAGGTGGTCGCCTGGGATCCGCCGCACCGCTACACCAACCGGGCGGAGTTCGACGCCCCGTCCGCGTCCCAGACCCTCAACCAGCTCGACTACACCATCGAGCCGCGCGACGAGGGCCGCCGGGCCTGGGTGCGCTATGTGCACAGCGGGATCTTCGTGGACGACTGGGACAACCAGTACGACGGGGCCGCCCGGCACACCGGCTTCTATCTGCACACCCTGCGCCAGTATCTGACCCGGTTCGCGGGCCGTCCCCTCACCGCGTTCGCCGCGTTCGACGGGCCGGAGGCGGCGGGAGCGCCCGACGCGCTCGCGGTGGTCGAGCGGGCGCTCGGACTGACCGGCGACGCCCCCGAGGGGACCCGGGTGCGGGTCGGTGGCCCGGAGGGCGTGGCGCTGGAGGCGGTCGTCGACTACCACGACCCGTACTTCCTGGGGCTGCGGACGCGGGACGCCCTGATCCGGGTCTTCGGCCGCAACCACTGGGGTCATGTGGTCGGGATGGCGGTCCATGACTTCGCCCCGGACGCGGATCCGGCGCGGGTCGAGGCGGGGTGGCGGGGCTGGCTGGACGGGGTGTTCGGCGACAGCGGTGGTGGTGGCGACGAGGGCGGCGGTGGCGGTGGCGGTGCTGGTGGCGGGGGTGGCGGTCGGTTCTGACGGGGACGCGGGCCCGTCGTAGCGCGTCACGCGTACACGCGATACGACAGGCCCGGTTCCCGTGGGTGGGTGGCTACGGGCGGAAGCGCAGCACCTGCGGGTCGTGGTCGCTGATCTGGTCGTGGAACTCCGCGTTGATGTGGACGCTGTCGTACTCGAAGTCGTCGCGGCGGATCGACGGGCTGATCAGGATCTGGTCGAGGGTCTGGCTGTTGCCCTGGAAGACATAGGAGTAACGCTCGCTCCTCGGCAGGGACTTCACCGCCGACCACAGCTCGCCCTCGCCCTCCAGGATGTCGACCGTCTCGGAGAACTCGAAGTCGTTGATGTCGCCGAGGGCGATGACATCCGCGTTCTTCTGCTTGGCCAGGATGTCCTGGACGAAGTCGTTGACCAGCGTGGCCTGCTGGTGGCGCTGGGTCTCCGAGCTGCGCGTCGGGGGCTGGTACTGGGCGGTCAGCCTCTGGTCGCCGCCCTTGGAGTTGAAGTGGTTGGCGATCACGAAGACCGTCTCGCCCCGGAAGACGAACTCGCCGGCCAGCGGCTTGCGGCTGGCGGTGAAGGCGGTGTTCGCCGGGTCGATCCGGCCCGGGGAGGCGGTCAGCGCCGCCTTGCCGCGCACCTTGGTCACCCCGGTCGCGGTGGTGGCGTCGCCGCCCGCGCGGTCGGTGAAGGACACCCGGTCCGGGTTGAACAGGAACACCTGGCGGATGTTGCCGCCCGGCTCACCGCCGTCGGCGTTGTTCACCGGGTCGATCGAGCGCCACTGGTAGGCCGGGCCGCCCGCGGCGACGATCGCGTCCGTCAGCTTCGTCAGCGTCTGCTCGGCGGAGACCGTGCCGTTGTTGGTGGCGCCGTTGTCGTCCTGGACCTCCTCCAGGGAGAGGATGTCGGGCGAGCGGAGGTTGGTCACGATCGCGGCGGCGTGCTCCTCGAACGTCTGGTCGGCCGGGTCCAGGTTCTCCACGTTGTAGGTGGCGACGGACAGTTCGTCACGGCGCTGTCGGTCCGTCGTCTCGCGCTCGTTCTGGCCCTGCTCCAGGGCGCCGATGCGGTTCGCGACCATGGTGTAGCCGCCGAACTGGTTGTAGTCCAGCGGACCGGCGGTGGTGCCGGTGAGGGTGTCGCCGACGTTCGCCTTGGGGAAGTCGGCCACCGCGCCCAGCGACTGGATCTGGAGCCGCCCGGTGTTCTGCGCGGTGTAGGAGCCGTAGACCGTGCCACCGCTCGCGCCGCGGTTCTCGTACGGCTTCACCGTGACCCACAGCTCGGTGTACGGGTCGGTGGCGCCGACCACACGGGTGTCGGAGACCTGGACGTTCATGCCCTCCAGGGACTCGTAGTGGTCCAGGGCGTATCTCTGCGGCCGGAGCGTGAGGGCGTTGATCGAGCCGCCGGCGGCCGGGTCGCCGGCCGGGGTGTAGCGGGACGGCACCGAGCGGCTGTCGATCGTCGTCGCGGCCGGGACCGGGTTGCCGCTGGAGACGACGGTGACCGTGGGGCGGGTGATCTCGGTCAGGCTCTGGTTCCCGGAGGCGGTGCCGCCGGGCACGTACTCGGTCACCGTGCCGGACACGGTCACCGCGTCGCCCACCGCGACCCTCGGGGTGGACGAGGTGAAGACGAAGACGCCCTCGCTGGTGGCCGGGTCGGCGTCCGGGGTCGGGTCCTGTATCCAGAACCCTCTGGAGGAGCCGTAGCCGCGGACACCGGTGACGATTCCGGTCACGTCCGTGACCTGCTGTCCGGCGTACGGGGAGGTCCGGGTCGAACCCTGGATGTCATGGATCCGGACCGCGTCCGCGTGGGCGGGCGAGGTCAGCACGAGGGTCGACGCCGCCGAGCACACGGCGGCGACGGTGAGCGCGGCGAGACGCGCGGAAGACTTGCTCGGCAAGGTATCCCTCCGGAGGATGTGCGGCGTACGGGGTGAGGTGGGGCGGTACGGGGCGGTGCGGGGCTGGGTGCTGCGGGGTGTTGCGGGGCGGGGCTGGGTGTTGCGGGGTGTTGCGGGGCGGGGCTGGGTGTTGCGGGGTGTTGCGGGGCGGGGCTGGGTGTTGCGGGGCGGGGTGGGGCGGTATGCGGCGGGTGGGGCGGAGGGGGCGCGATCTCGTGCGGCCCGGTGCCGCGCCGGTGCCCACCCCCGTGCGCCGACCCCCCGTCGGTGAACCGCTGTCCGCCCGCTTTCTACGCGCGTCAATCTCCAGCCTGCCCAGGCCAGTTGTCAAGGTTTCAGCCATGGACGGGAGTCGTCGGGGAGATGAACCGGGCGGCATGGGTTCATATCCGTCTAGGCTGAGCGGCGTAACCGAGTGTCGTGCCGGAGCGACGTGACGTGTCCATGCGGGCCAGTGGGTCCGTCCCCGGGCCGTCGTCCGCGCGGGGTACGGCTCTCCAGGCGCTACGGCTTTCCAGGCCCTAGGAGTACCCCCCGATGTCTGACAGCTCCTCCCTGCCCCCGCTGCGGACCACCCCCGAAGCGGAGCTGGCGCGCGACGCGCTGTCCACGCCGTTGCTGTCCCGGGCCGTCCGGCTCGCCCGCTGGGCCGGACCCGGGACCCGCGTGGATGCCGGGGGCGGGCTGGTGGACGACCAGCTGGCCCCGGCCGCGGCGGCGCTGGGGCTGACCGGTGACGAGGCGCTCGGGCTGACCGCTGACGAGGCGGCGGCGCTGGCGAGCGAGGCGTGGCGGGTGGCGGTGGACACCGGGCTGGTGGAGATCGCGGAGGGGGAAGCGGACGAGGGGGATGGCGCCGTCGTCGCGGGGGAGGAGCTGGCGCTGCTCACCGCCGGGTCCCCGCAGGATGTGCTCGGGGTGTGGCTGGCCGCGCTGGAGACGGTCCTCGCCGACGCGAGCGTGCCCGACCTGGACGACCTGGTCGAGTCCCTCGACGCGAACGGCACGGTCGACTTCTCCCAGCTGGACTGGGACCCCGAGGCCGAGAGCGAGTTCCTCGACGGTGTGCTCGGCAATCTCTATCTCCTCTCGGTGAGCGAGGAGGGGCCCGGCGGCGACCCCGTCCCGCTGCCCGCGCTGGCCGCCTCGGTCATCGTCCCCAGCGACATGGGCGAGCCCACCAACGATGTGCTGGAACAGGTGTCCGACGCGATGATGCGGCTGGACGACCAGTTCCGGCTGCTGGAGCCGATCGGGCTGGTGGCCTACCGGCCGGTGGACGAGACGCTGATGGCGGAGGAGGAGGAGGCGGCGGAGGCGGCGGTGGAGTCGGGGGAGGCGATGGCGGACGCGGACGCCGGTTCCGGGGCCGGTTCCGGTTTCGGTTCCGGGGCCGGGGCGGACGGCGTCGACGAGAGCGATGTGGCCCGGTACGGCATGGTCCGGCTGACCCCGCTCGGCCAGTACGGGCTGCGCGCCCGGCTGCTGGAGAACGGCATCGACGCACCGGCCGTCGGGGACCTCGCCGACAAGGGCGCGGACGCGCTGCTCGACGGCACCGCGGCGTTCGGGCCGAGGGCCGCGCGAGCCGAGACCGAGCAGTGGCTCGACCGGCGTGACCCGCTGCCCGCGGCGCGGGAGCTGCTGGCGGCGGCGCGCGGCGCGGACGCCGGGGCACCGCTGCGGCGGCTGCACTGCCAGCAGGCGCTGTCCCTGGTCGGCCTCCGGGCCGAACCCGCGCTCCGCGAGGTCCTGGACGATCCCGAGCTGGGCGGTCTCGCCCGGGTCTGGCTGACCGAGCACGGCGCGGCCGAGGTACCGCCGCCGTCCCAGGCCATGATCTTCTGGCTGACCGTCGACACGGTCGCCGCGCAGCTCGCCGCCGAGGGCAACTCCGAGGAACTGCGCGAGCTGGTGGAGGGCCTGGCCGCGCAGCACAACGGTTTCTTCGACGCGGCGTGGCGGGTGGAGCATCCGGCCACCGCGGATGTCCTGGAGGCGATGGGCCGCCTCCACCCGGACAAGAAGATCGCGAAGGAGGCCCGGAAGGCGGCGTTCAAGGCGCGGTCGCAGAACGGGGGGTGAGGGGGCGCAGCCGCGCGGGGCGGGGGCGTGGGGCGTGGAGTGCGGGGATGGGGAGGGCGCGGGGTGTGGGGGAAGCGGAGTGTGGGGGACGCGGGTGAGGGCTCGGTCGGGTGACGATCGGTCGGGAGAGTGAGGCGGGGGCGTCGGGTGGGGGTGTCGGGCGGAGGCCGGGGCACCCGGTGAGGGTTCGGCCCGAAAGCCCTTGCGACCCCGTTCCCCTGTGTTCAACCGGCGTTCAGGCGTGGGCGGAACATTGGCGCCGGTTCACGGTCGCCGCCACCCTCCACGGCACGTTCATCGTCCTCCACGGCACGCCCACCGTTCTCAGGAGACAGCATGTCGCTCACCCGCAGGGACTTTGCCAGGAACTCCGCGATCACCGGCGCCGGGGTGGCGCTGGCGGGCAGCGTCGGCGCCCTCGCCACCGCGCCCAACGCCCTCGCCGCCACCGAGACCGACACCGCCGACGGCCATGACGACGACACCCTCGCGGCGGACCGGCACGGCGGCATCGGCTACGGCCCGCTGCTGCCCGACCCGGAGGGCCTGCTCGCGCTGCCCGCCGGATTCTCGTACGAGATCATCACCTACAGCGGCCGGACCACGCTGGAGTCGGGTGAGTTCACGCCCTCGAACCATGACGGCACCGCCGCGTTCGACGGTCCGCGCGGGGCAGTCCTGCTGGTCAACAACCATGAGATAGGCGGCCCCCGCACCCGCGCCGCCCACCCCGTCCCGCTCACCGAGGGCCTGGTCTACGACCCCGCCGCGGCCGGTGGCTGCACGGTCGTCGAGGTGCGCCGGGGCGGCCAGGTCGCCGAGTGGGTCGGCGTGGCGGGCACCGCCACCAACTGCGCGGGCGGCACCACCCCCTGGGGCACCTGGCTGACCTGCGAGGAGACCGAGGACAAGGCCGGGTCCAACGGAATGACCAAGGACCACGGCTATGTCTTCGAGGTCGACCCCGAGGACCGGCGCGCCAACCGGGACCCCAAGCCCGTCAAGGCGCTCGGCCGGTACGCCCACGAGGCCGTCGTCATCGACCCCAGGCGCGGGCACGCCTATCTCACCGAGGACGCCTCCAACCCCAACGGCCTGCTGTTCCGCTGGACCCCGCCCGGCGGCTTCCGGCACGGCCGCGGGCGGCTGCGCACCCTCGCCGACGACGCCGGCCGCTTCGAGGCGTTCACGTGCTTCGACTCCGGCGGCGGCTTCGTCGACGACCTCTCCCGCGCCACCCGGATCGGCACGGTGTACGGCGTCGACTGGGTGGACGTCCCCGACCGGGACGCCCGTACCGTCTCCGTGCGCAAGCAGTTCACCGCCGGGCAGGTCACCCGCTGCCGCAAACTGGAGGGCATGTGGTGGGGCGACGGCGGGGCGTACATCGTCTCGTCCTACGCCCGCGCCGAGAGCCCCGGTCAGGCGCACGACGGCCAGGTCTGGTTCTACGACCCCGCGCGCCGCACCCTCACCCTCAAGGTCCTCATCGGCGTCAACCCCGATCCGTCCGCCGACGGCGCCTACGACGGCCCCGACAACATCACCGTCTCCCCGTACGGCGGCCTGATCATCGCCGAGGACGGCGACGGCGTCCAGCACCTCTTCGGCGCCACCGACCGCGGCCGGACGTACCCCATCGCCCGCAACGAACTCAACCTCGGTACCGCCGAGGAGCCCGAGTACAGCGAATTCACCGGGGTCACCTTCTCGCCCGACGGCAAGACCCTCTACGCCAACATCCAGACGCCCGGCATCATGCTGGCGATCGAGGGCCCCTGGAAGCGCCAGCGGCGGTAGGCGCGGGTCCGTAACGCGCGGCGGATCAGCACATCGGGGTCCGGACACCGACCGCCGCGTATATATCTCACCTCGCGGCACCTGTCCGGACCCTTCTCATCCCGCTCACTGACATCTAACATTTCAATCATGACCGCCCTACGGCCCGTCGGCCGCACCCTGCTCCGGGACCGTGCCTACACCGCCCTCCGGGACGCGATCGTCGCCGGGGAGATCGCACCCGGCACGGTGGTCCGGGACGCCGAACTCGCCGAGCGGCTCGGACTGTCCCGGGCGCCGGTGCGCGAGGCGTTCTCCCGGCTGGTGGACGAGGGGCTGCTGGAGAGCAAGCCGCAGAGCTACACCCGGGTGACCCCGGTCGTCGCCGCCGAGGTGCGGGACGCGGCGGCGGTGGTCGGCGCGATGCACGAACTCGTCACCCGGACCGCCGTCCCCCGGCTGCGCCCCCCGGACCTGGACCTGATGCGCGCCGCCAACGACCGGTTCGCCGCCGCCGTGGCCGCCGGAGACGTGGACAGCGCGCTGCGCGCCGACGACGACCTGCACGACGTACCGCTGCGGGTGAGCGGCAATCGCGCCGCCGCGGCGACCGTCGCCCGCTACACCCCGCTGATCCGCCGCCTGGAACGCCGCCGCTTCGGCGAGGGCGGCAACTGCCGCTCCGCCGGTCTGCACGAACGCCTGATCGAGGCGTGCGCGGCCGGGGACGCGGAGGAGGCCGTCCGGATCACCGCGGACATCTGGCACACCCTCGCCGACCTGTCCGAACCCGCCGCCCCACCTGTCCCAGGAGCCCCGTCATGACATCCACCTCCGGCACCTCTGACACCTCCTACACTTCCGAACCCTTCGACACCTCCGAACCCTTTGAGTTGTTTGAGTCCTTCGGTCGCTACCCCCTCCTCTTCGGTCCCTCCCCGGTGCATCCGCTGGAACGGCTCACCGAGCGGCTCGGCGGGGCGGCGCTCTGGGCGAAGCGGGAGGACTGCAACTCCGGGATCGCCTACGGCGGCAACAAGACCCGCAAACTGGAGTACCTCGTCGCGGACGCGCTCGCCCAGGGCTGCGACACGCTGGTCTCGATCGGCGGGGTGCAGTCGAACCACACCCGGCAGGTCGCCGCAGTCGCCGCCCGCGCCGGGCTGCGGTGCGTGCTGGTCCAGGAGAGCTGGGTGGACTGGCCGGACGCGGTCTACGACAAGGTCGGCAACATCCTGCTCAGCCGACTGGCCGGGGCGGATGTGCGGCTGGTCCGGGCGGGGTTCGGGATCGGGTTCAAGGAGAGCTGGGAGCAGGCGCTCAGGGAGGTCGAGGAGTCGGGCGGTCGGCCGTACCCGATCCCGGCGGGCGCCTCCGACCATCCCCTCGGCGGACTGGGCTTCGCCCGCTGGGCGTACGAGGTCGCCGCGCAGGAACGGGAACGCGGTGTCTTCTTCGACACCGTGGTGGTGTGCTCGGTGACCGGTTCGACCCAGGCGGGCATGGTGGCCGGGTTCCGGGCCCTTGAGGAGGCGGGCGGACGCCCGCGCCGGGTGCTCGGCATCGACGCGTCCGCCGACCCGGCCCGTACGCGGGAGCAGATCGCCCGCATCGCCGACCGCACCGGCCGCCTCATCGGCGTACGGGCCACCCTGACGGCGGCGGACGTGGAACTCGACGAGCGCTACCACGCAGGGACGTACGGCATCCCCGACGCCCGCACCCTGGACGCGATGCGGCTGGCCGCCCGCACGGAGGGGATGATCACCGACCCGGTCTACGAGGGGAAGTCGATGGCCGGGATGGTGGATCTGGTGGAGCGCGGGGAGATCGCACCGGAGTCGACCGTGCTGTACGCCCACCTCGGCGGGCAGCCGGCGCTGAACGGTTACAGCGGATTGTTCTAGCCGATGTGTGCCCGGGGTGGCGTGTCCCGGTGTCCCGGCCGGGCGGCTTCTCCGGGCGGACGGGCAGCGTCGGGCCCAGGGCGGGTCGGTCGGGCGGGTCGGCTGGGTAGAGTCGGGGAGACGGGCCTGCGGTGGGGGCCCTGTTTCCGAGGAGTGCAGGATGGCGCAGGTCAGGCCCATGCGCGCGGACGCCCGGCGCAACCATGAACGGCTGCTGAAGGTCGCCGCGGAGGTCTTCGCCGAACAGGGCGAGCAGGCGTCGCTGGATGAGATCGCCAAGCGCGCGGGCGTCGGCTCCGGCACGCTCTACCGCCACTTCCCGACCCGTCAGGCCCTGCTGGAGGCGGCGTACGTCGGCCGGATCGAGGCGCTGGCCGCCCGCGCGGACGTCCACGCCGCCGCGTTGCCGCCGGGCGAGGCGCTGCTGGCCTGGCTGGGTGAGATCGGCCTCGGCATCATCCAGGTCGGCGGCCTGCGTGCGCTGCTCGGCTCCGCCGTCACGGACGGCGACACCTACGCGGCGACGGTCTGCGGTACGACGCTCAACTGCGCGGCGGAACGCCTGGTCGGCGCGGCCCGCGCGGAGGGCACCCTGCGTCCCGACGTGGAGCCGGTGGAGATCCTGCGCCTGGCCCACGGCCTCGCGACGGCGTCGGAACTGGCGGACGGGGAGGGGCGGCACATGGGGCGGTATCTGCGGTTGCTGATGGAGGGGTTGGGGGCGGGGGCTGGGGCGGGGACGGGGGCCGGGGCGGGGACGGGGGGTACGGGGGCCGGGTTGACGCCGGGCTGATCCTGGATTGACCCTGGGGCGACCTCGGGCTGATCGCCGGGTGATCTGGACGGCGTCGGACGCCGAGGTGCGGCGGTACCTGCGCCCGCGCGCGACCGACCCCGGCCCCGACCTTGGCCCCGTGCCATGTGTCAGATCTGATCGTTGTGCCCTACGGCCAGGGCGAGGGTTGTCCTCCCCCAGGTGGATCCCTCGTCCTGGTTTCCCGTCATGGATCCCGCCCTGGTCTCCTGCCCCGGTCCCCCGCCCGTTCCCGGCGGCGACGCGGTGGAGGCCCCCGCGGAGACGTGCCCCGAGGGTTCGCGGCGGGGGCCGACCCTTACAGCGCTGCGCCCGCCGGCTTCACCATCTGCCGGACCGTGCGCCCCTTCACGAACTCGCCCACCGCGGTCATCTCCCACTCCCCGGAGTACTGCTTGATCAACTTCGCCATCATCGGGCAACTGTCATTTCATGGCCCGTGACCTGCGAGGACAGCTACTCCTCTTGATCCACTGGGAGAGGATTGGGAAACGGGGGAATCCAGAGACCACCAGCCGCTTCGAAGAAGCTCTCCCACCGAGCCTGCTGCGACTCCACGATATCCCGCTCCATCTTGATCGTGAGGTTGCTATACAGCCCCCGGATCCCCGCAAGCTCGTGCCCCATACGGGTCTCGATCGCCGTCTCCGAGTGCCCTTCCTCCTCCAGGCACTCGCGCATCCAGTGCCGTAGACGGTAGATCGGCAGGCCCTCGAACTCCTTCACCGGCGGGATGGCTGGCCGGACGAAGTCCACCCGCGCGGACCTTTCGTCGAAACCGTCCCGGATCGGCCCCCAGTAGTCCCTGTCGAACGCGGCACCGAGGAGGTTCCCTCCGGCCAGAGCCGGGAACAGCCAGGGCGACGCGTTGGAGACGGCGAGCGCCTCGTGCATGGCCGTGAGGAAGGGCGCCGCGACCAGAGTCCGCTGCGACTCGTACTTCGGCGAGGTGAGCGTCTTCTTCCCGTCCACCCACTGGTGCTGGAACTCGGTCCGCGTCGCAGGCATTTTGCCGTACCGCTCGATCGCCTCCTCGCGGAGTTCGCGATCGGGCTCGCTCATCGGCCACGCGGGCCACTGGTACGACTTCTGGAGCCCGTACATCTCGCCAGGCCGGTTTCCCTGGAAAGCGGAGTGCCAGATGTACGCCCAGCCCGTGAACCCCCATACCGTGTAGGCGTTCACGGCCAGCTGGTAGACCGGCCCGATTGCCAGCGGGCGCTTCTTGCGGACCGTCTTCTTCGTGTACTTGCCGCGGCGCGGCGCGGCCGGAGGCACGGGCATGTCCGAGCGGTACTTGTAGCGAGTGACGGCATCGATCATCAACATGCCGAAGAGCATCAGGATGTCATCAACGTATGTGCGGGAAAGCTCCTTGGCCTCAACCTTCCGGTTCAGGACGTTCTTCCACGCCAGATACTCCGGCGTGGTGATGTCGCCGACACGGCGCCTTCCCCATTGCTTGTTGATCTGGGCCTTGAGCATCGACCGGTACGTCCTCACGGACTCGGGGCGCAGATCCTGATCAGGCAGCCAGATCGGCAGCGTGTAGTCCTTCATCAGGATGTCGCCGCTCTGCTTGGCGATGTGCTTTCCGTGCCGTACCTCGTACTCGCGGTCTAGGCCGTAGTCGTTGGCTTCGTCCCAGGTGTCGAAGCCGGACTCGCCCTCGTACTTCTTCTTGCCGCTGTCGAGGTACTCGCCGGCCCACCACCTCACGCGGAACTTGTTCCCGCGCTGTTCGACGTAGGGCATGCGTCATCCCCCCGGATGAAACAGATTGGTGGATCGCGGATACGCCGGCAGGTACCCCTACCGCCGGCCTCCGCGTGCTGACTGTTCTACTGTGCCCGGCCGACGGGGCAGCCGCGGCACTTTCGGCAGTCGACTCCCTGACCTTGCATGAGTCGCCTCACCGTTGCTTGAACTTTGGGTTCGGTGGCTGCTGCGGAGGCCAGGATGCAGACGATCTGTCCGCCGGTCTCCAGTACCTGGCCGAAGAAGCCAGGGCTGTCGACGGTGATCACAGTCGCCATGGTTCCCCCTTGGTGTCGCAGTGGAGAACCCCCAGGTGGACCGTCAGGGTTACATAGCGAACGCGTGTGTGAGGGGGGTTTGGTGAGGTTTCTTCAGGCAACTACCGTCACGGTTTGATAACGCGTCACTCGCGTGGCGGTCACTGTCGCTGGTCGGAGCCCGGAGGGATGATCCCGAGTCTTTGCAGCTCCTCCATGATTCCTTCACTGATGGCTTGCATCTGTGCGCCGGTCAGTCCGGGCGCGGTCGCGATGGCGGACTTGGTGACTGCGCCGGGCAGTGCGTCGGTCAAACGGTCGGCGTCGACCTTCCGCAGTTCCGCGCCTTCGATCAGTTCGGTGCCGTCTTCCAGGGTGATCGAGTCGGCGGAGCCGTCGATGACAGCCTTGCATGAGCCGGCGCGGATGCCGAAGCCCAACTCGATCTTGGCGTAGGTGGTGTCCGTGACCCGCTGGCCGACCTCGACCTTGGTGTAGGTCGTAACGGACAGGCCGCAGCGTTTCGCGGCGACCCGTTTGTCCCTGATCTCAAGGGTGACGCGCCGCTGCGTCACCAGCGCAGCGAGTTTCTGCAGGTGACGATCCGTGTTGTCGGCGAGGGGCGTCATGCGCCACATCATGGCAGCTACCTCTAGCTACCGCCAGAAATGTCGACTCTCGGACCGGAAATCGGCGCCATCCGGCACCTTGGGGTCGCCCAAAAGGGCTCACGGCTAGAGATTTCTAGAGATTACTAGTGAGTATAAGTAGAAATCTCTAGTTAGAGTCGCTAGATTCTCCTCATGGAACAACCCCCAACCACCTTCCAGGTGGACGGGGCGGCCATCCGCACTCGCCGCAAGGAACTCGGCCTCAGCCGAGACGACTGCGCCCAGCAAGCCGGGATCAGCGGCCCCTACCTCAGCCAGCTCGAAACCGGCGCCCGACGCGACATGCGGCCCCCCACGTACACGCGCCTGCGCACCGCCCTGCAAGTCCAGCCCGACGACGGCCTACTCCTCGCCCCCGCCGAGGAACTTCACGAGAAGGACAGCTATGCCGCCGACCAAGGCCCCGCCCGCCCCCACCCAGACGTCTGAGCCCGAGCCCGTTCTGGAGAACTTCTACAACCTCAAGAAGGCCGCGGTCCGGCTCGGCCTCGCGACCGAGGACCCCGAGGACAAGCGCGGCCAGGACTGGCTGCGGCGGGGCGTGAACCGCAAGGACGGTACGGCCTTTCCGTCACGCCGCATGGCCAACCAGATCATGTTCAGCGACTCGGACCTTGCTGTGATCGCGGAGATCGGGCGCAACAAGGTCGACGGCCGCTCGCGCCCTCGGCGTCGGCGCCGTCCCGCCGCCGCCTGACCCCTTCCACGCCGAAGGGCCGCTCCGACTTGCCCGCCTGAGCAGCCCCCCGACTTCGGCAATCCACCAGATCCCAGTGAAGGAGTGGATCACCTTGCAAACCATCATCCCACCCATCCCGACAGTGGACTTGGTCCCGTTCGGAGACCGACGCCTGCCAGAGCGGTTCTGGGCCAAGACCCAGCTCAACGGCGAGACCGGTTGCTGGGAGTGGGGAGGCCAGCTCAGCCCGAAGGGCTATGGCCTCATCAACTTGAACCGCACCATGTGGCGTGCCCATCGGGCGGCTTACGTGCAGCTCGTCGGGGCGGTCGCGGACGGACTCGTTCTCGACCACCTGTGCCGGATCCGCAACTGCGTGAACCCCACCCACCTTGAGCCGGTGACACCGGCAGAGAACACACGTCGCGGCCTCATCAATCTGGGGCGCAAGGACGTGAAGCTCAAGCCCCGAACCCACTGCCCGCAGGGGCACCCGTACGACGAAGTGAACACGGCCACCAGCAACGCCGGGAAGCGGCGTTGCAAGGCGTGCACTCGCATCCGTAAGCAGCGATACCGGCGGGCTCGTGTTCTCCCGCTCCACGAGTCGCCGTTGGCGCGGCCGACGACCATCCCGCAGGTGTTCCGGGCGGCGGCGCGGCTGCTCGCCATGAACGGCCACTACCAGGGCGACTACTGCCCCGACGCGTTCGACCGCGTGATGACCACGCCGCACTCGACGCGCCCCCTGTCGATCGTGGCGGCGATCCGCTGCGTGGCTTCGCCGCATGGCGACAACCCGCACCGCGAGTCGGAGTTGTCCGAGTTGGCGGTGCGCGTGCTGGCTGGCCGCCTGGAGGTGGATGGCGAGCCTGCGTGGAACGAGGAGCCGTACTGGCTGGAGATGCACGTCGCCGCGTGGGGTGACGTGGAGGGCCGGACGGTGGAGTCGGCTGTGGCGGTGCTGGTGGCTGCCGCGGACGACTGCGAGGTGGCGCTGTGAACGCGGCGGCGATCACCTCTCCGGTGATGGTGCGGGCGGAGGACGTGGAGGAGTCGCGTCTGGCCGAGGTCGACACGGAGTTCACGGACTACTACGGGCCGGACTGGACGCGGTGGCGGCGGTGGCAGGTGGAGAACTACCTGTCGGCGATCGCGCTGGTGCACGCGGAGTTTGCCCCTGAGGGGGTGGCGTCGTGAGCGAGCCGATCACAAACGCCGGGGCGCCGTGGGGGCGTGATGTGGAGGGGCGTCCGTTGCTGCCGCTTGGCGCGCACTGGACGGACGTGCCCGAGTTGCTGGATGAGGCGCTCGGCCGTGTCCGGGCTCGCGTGGATGGGGCGAGTGCGGGCCGCTGGTATCTGGAGTCGGGCGTGGTGCGTACGCACGTGGAGGGCTGCCCGGTGGCGGTGGGCCGGGTGACGACCGTGCTGCCCGCTGACACGGAGCTGGTGTTGCATGCTCGGGCGGATCTGGTCTGGCTGCTGGAGATGGTCACCAAGCTGCGGGCTGAGGTTGCTGCGCTGCGCGAGGAGCGGCATGTCACGAACGAGGCGTTGTCGGCGGCTGCCGAGGCGCTGCGGGCGGACCGGGACCGGATCGCGGAGCTGGAGGCGTTGCTGCTCGGCACGCCGCAGACCTGCCGGATGTGCGGCGCGGGCTACACCTACGGCCAGCCGTGCAGCACGTGCGCGTTCAACTGGCGGATGGCGGCTGAGACGGACGCAGTTCGTTCGGCGTCCCGCCTGTCCGCGCTGTTGGCGCCGTCGGTGGAGGACCCGCACGACTCGCCGCTGCATCACCCGTACCGCGTGGGCCGGGATCTGCCCGAGACGGGCGGTGGGTCGTGACGCACCACCTCACGCTGGCCGATCTGGCATCCGCGCTGTCGCTGGGTGTCGCGGGCACGGCCGTCTGGTCGGGTCTGTTCCTGCTGGTGGTGGACGCCGAGGTCACGGATTTCGACCCGCGTCCCGCCGTACGCCGCGCGCTCGACTCGCCTGTCGCTGACCGGCTGCTGATCGCGGTCGGCCCCGCCCTGTACGACGTGCGCCGGGCGGTCCGTGCTGCCGCGCATGAGGCCGTCGTGTCGGCGGCCTTCTTCCTGCTGCTCCTCACCGCCCCCGCTGGAGGCACCCGATGATCCACTCCCGGAAGCCGCCCCTGTCCTTCGAGCTGGGTGTGAACCACCTCCACGGCGTCCTGCGCGTCGACCAGATCCGCGCCGACACGCTCGTCCAGCTGGTGCAGCACTGGCGGGAGGACGAATCCCGTGAGGCGATCCTCGCCGCGCTGGACGAGTTGTCGGACGTCGTGCATTCGGTCCGCCGCGAGGGCGAGTTGGACGCGGCGGTCGAGCAGGTCGAGGACGTCGCCGCGATGGAGACGGCGCAGGTCGAGGTGTCCTCGCCGGACATGCACCGTCTGGCCGCCGAAGCCGAGATGGCGCTGACCGTGCTGGACCGCTTCAACCCGAAGCGGAGGACCGCATGAGCCTCGCGACGATCACCTCTGCGTCCCTTCCCGCGCAGGTCTACGCCCACGACCCCGAACACGAGGTCAGTCTCACCGCCGACCCTGCCTGCTTCCGGCCGATCGTCGGCGTCGGCACTGGGTGGGTGAAGCCCGCAGCTGGTAGCGGCCTGTGGACGGCCCCGGTCACGGCCCGCAGCGCCGCCGGAGTCCCGGCGGACAGTGCGTGGCTGGAGTGGCAGCGCAGCCAGATGGACACCGACACCAGTGACTCGCTGCTCACAGAGATCATCCCCGCCCCGCGTGCCCGGTTGCTGCTGATCGACTGCCACGAGCACCTGGTGGAGATCGTGAACGCGTTCCCTGCTGATGCGGATCTGCCGTTCGTGGCGGAGCTGTATCCGGACTGGCCGGGCATGGCTGCCGCCGGGTGGGACGGCGTGTATCTGACGGAGCGGGGGCAGGCGGCAACTCGGTGGCCTGCGTCGGGGCCGGATCTGTATTCGTGGGATCTGGAGTCGATGTTGTGGCTGCGGCACGCGTACACAGTGGGCCGGACTGTGCAGTCCGCCGCCCGCAGTGAGGTGGATGCCGCGTGAACGCCCGTGAGCGCCTGGCTCTGATGATCCGCACCGATCGGGGCGACATGACGGTCTGGTCCGAGACGCACGCCCAAGCCGCCCTTGACGCCTACCTGGCCGAGGTCCGCGCGGCGACGATCCCCGAGGTCGCGACTGTCGTGGTCGCGGCCCTCGGTGACGGCCCGCTGCCGGACTGCGCGCCGGATGTGCGTGCCGTACTGCGGGAGGCGATCGACACCGCGAGCAGCCCGGCATCGAGCCCCAGGTGGTCCCCGGCCCTGACCGCCGCCGACCGGCAGAACGCACTCCTCGACGCGATCCGCCAGGACCCGCACCGCCGGTGGAAGTCCGGCCACGCCCGGGACGTGCTGCGCAAGCAGGGCTGGCCGGTCAGCAAGGGCACGACCGGCGGGGATCTCGCCCGGCTTGCCGAGGCGGGGCACCTGGTCCTGCACGAGGAGCCGAACGCCCGCTGGTACAGCCTCGCCGACCGGGGCGGTGCGTCATGAGGCGCCCGGGTCCGGACGCGGGCGTGCCCATGATCCGCGTCGGTGGCGAGGTCGCGTACCTCGTCGCCCGTCAGCGCGAACAGCGCCTCGCCGAGGGCATCGCCGCCGAAGCCCGCCACCGCATGGACCCGGACGAGGGCCCGATCGAGGCCGCGTACGCGCAGATGGCGTGCGACCACCCCGAAGCCTGCATCTGCCCGCCCGGAGGTACTGCATGACCATCACCACGGCGGTCGGGGCTACGGCCCCGGCCGCCGGGCCGCAGTGCCCTGAGGCCCTGTACAGCCCCGCCACCGACACTCTCCGCCGCTGCGTCCTCGGACCCCACGCGGGCACGGACTCGCGCGCCTGGCACGAGACCAAGGACGGCATCCAGTGGCGCCACACCGACACCGAGCCGAAGGAGGGTCCCGAGTGGATGCCACCGTTCTGACAAGCCCGCTGGCACCGTCCTCCGGCCCTATCACCGAGCCCGGCATCCACGACATGACGAATGAGGAGTACCACTCCCACCGGTACGCCCTCTCCTCCAGCGGCGCCCGCAAGCTCCTCCCCCCGTCCAGCCCCGCGCACTTCCGGCACGAGCAGGACCACCCACAGCCGCCGAAGAAGGTCTTCGATCTAGGCAACGCCGCCCACCAACTCGTCCTCGGACAGGGCGCCACCCTCCGGAAGATCGACCACGAGGTGTGGAACACCACGACGGCGAAGACCGCGGTGGCCGACGCCCGCGAGGCAGGCGAGATCCCCCTCAAACCCGCCGAGTACCGGCAGGTCCACGACATGGCCGACGCCCTGCGCCGCCACCCCATCGCCTCCCTGCTCTTCGACCCCGCCCACGGCACGCCCGAGCGGTCCCTGTTCTGGCGCGACGACAGGACCGGCGTCATGCGCCGCGCCCGACTCGACTGGCTGCCCGCCCCGCGCGCCGGACGCCTGATCATCCCCGACTACAAGACCTGCCGGTCCGCCGCCCCGGACGCCCTGGAGAAGGCGATCGAGGAGTACGGCTACCACCAGCAGGACGACACCTACCGGTCCGCCTGCAAGGCCCTCGGCATCGCCGATGAGACCGCGGCGTTCGTCTTCGTCTGCCAGGAGAAGACGGCCCCGTACGTGATCACCGTGATCGAGGTGGACGCGATAGCCCGCCGTATAGGCGCCGCCCGCAACCGCTGCGCCCTGGAGACCTTCGCCCGCTGCACGGAGACCGGCTACTGGCCCGGCTACAGCGACGACGTCGTCCCCGTGTCCCTGCCCGGCTGGGCCGAGACCCGAGACTCCCTGGAGTACCTGTGAACTACCCCGCCATCAACGACCAGCAGTTCGCCGCCCCTGCCGCCCCGGCTCCGGCGTTCATCGGGCAGGGCACGGCAGTCGAGCAGTCCCGCGCGGTCGCGGAGGTGCAGGCAGCGGTCATCGTCGCCCGCCAGTTCCCGCGCAACGAAGAGACCGCCACCCGCAAGATGCGGCAGGCGTTCCGGCAGCAGTCCCTCGCCGCCCGCTCCTTCTTCCGCTTCAACCGCGGTGACGGCAACGTCAACGGCGAGACCATCCAGTTCGCCAAGGAACTGGCCCGCTGCTGGGGCAACATCCACCACGGCCTGAACGAGCTGCGCCGCGACGACGAGGCCGGCGAGTCGGAGATGCAGGCGTGGGCGTGGGACCTGGAGTCCAACGAGCGTGCGAGTACGACGTTCGTGGTGCCGCACGTGCGGTTCACGAAGTCCTCCGGACGCAAGCCGCTGGAGGACCCGCGGGACGTCTACGAGAACAACACGAACAACGGTGCCCGACGACTCCGGGAAATGATCTTCACGGTGCTGCCGGACTGGTACCGGGAAGAGGCCAAGGAGGTCGCGAACCGGACTCTCCAGGAGGGCCCCGGAGACAAGCCGCTGGCCCAGCGGATCGCCGACGCTGTGACCGCCTTCGAGAACCTCGGCGTCTCCGTTGTGCAACTGGAGGAGAACCGTGGGCGCCCGACCGAGCGGTGGCTGAACCTCGACGTTGCGCAACTCCAGATCGTCTACGGGTCGGTCACCCGCGGCGAGGTGTCGCTGGAGGAGGAGTTCCCGCAGCAGCGGGTCACGGTCGGTGAGATCCGGCAGCAGTACACCGAGCAGTCCGCCCAGCGCACGACCGCCGAAACGACGTCGAGCGAGGGCCCGGTCGAGTGGCCGCCAGCCGCGCAGCCGGGATCGGGGGCACGGCAGTGATCCCCCTCGATGTCTTCTGGCCGATGGGCGATCTTCCCGCCGCCGTCGTGGCGGGCGCCGTGATCGTGGCCCTGCTGCTGGTCGCGTACCGGCGGGTGCTCCGCTGGGAGCGGCGCCACGAGTCGCCCCACGCCCGTGTCGTCCGGCAGACGCACGAGCGGGCGGAGACGGCCCGCCGTCAGGACCCGGTCACGCTCGCCGCCGGGCCGGAGTGGCAGGCCGGACGCGACCGCCTCCACACCGCCGTCCACAGCGAGCCGGACGGAGACCAGTGATGGCCCCGCGCCTGTTGCCCCTCAGCCAGAACACCCCCGAGGAACGCCGCCTCGCCACCCGACACACGGCCTCGCGCGCCGTGGACGCCGTGGACTGCCGTCTCCTCCTCGACGCCCTCGGACTCCTCCCGCCCCCGCCCGGCGCCCGGCCGAAGCGGACCGCCGCGCCCGGGACGACGACCGCCGACTGCCCCATCAACACCACTCAGGCGGTGACCCCATGAGCCAGTACAGCGGCTCCGCGCCCGACACCCTCGGCCGCCGTGAGGACTGGCGGGACCGTGCCGCCTGCCGGGGAGACGACACCGACCGCTTCTTCCCCCACTCCAACGACACCCTCGGCGTCGAGGATGCCAAGGCGATCTGCCGCGGCTGCCCCGTCGCGGTGGCCTGCCTGACGTGGGCGCTCGACACCAGCCAGCAGCACGGCGTGTGGGGTGGCCTCGACGAGAAGCAGCGCCTGTCGGTGAAGCGACGCCAGGCCCGCGGCAGGCCGGAGCCCGACCCGGAGCCGCCGCCCGCGACCCTCGCCGAGGCGTTCGCCCGCCACACCCGCCGCACGGACGACGGACACCTTCGCTGGGGCGGCGGCCAGAACCTGAAATTCCGGGGGCGCCGGTACACCGCTCTCCAGGCCGCGTTCATCGTCGGCCACGGCCGCGAGCCGGAGGGCGCTGTCCGCCGCACGTGCGGCACGACCTGCTACGACGGCGCCCATCTGATCGACGCGGTGATCCGGGATTCGGACGCCGTGTGCGGGACGCGCACCGGGTACGCGCGGCATCGCTCGCGGGGTGAGGACGCGTGCGAGCCGTGCAAGCAGGCCAACGCGGACGCCCGGGTCTTCCGCGGCGGCGGCGCGGCGAGGGCGGCGTGAGCGGCCCGCGCACGGCGGCCGAGTGCACGCACTGGATCGGCGCCGAGCGCCGCCACTGCCGTGCGGCGGATGGAGTGCGCGCGTACCTGACCGGGCCGCGCTGCCCCGCCCACACCCCGAACGCCCTCCGAGGGTTGCCCGAGACCTCACCGGGGCCGGGCGCCCCCGCGGGTGCCTGGACCACCCCGTCGCCGCTGTCCGACTCCCGCGTCCACGACGACCGGGCCATCGCCTCCGGCAAACGCCGCTCCAACCCGCGCGCCTTCCGGGCGGCGCAGGCAGCCGTCCACCACACCACCTGACCCCGAGCAGCCCCGCCGCAGAAGTAGTGCGGCGGGGCCACCACCCAAGGAGACCACGCGTGAACTCCTGGCACCACGCCCAGAGCAGCGCCCGCAAATGGGGGGGAGTCCCGACCTCTACCTGCCCATTCACGAATCACGCTGATTCATTTCACCATGACTGACAGTCAAATACGATAGGTGAAAACGAATCATGGAGGTTCGGATGGGTTCCAAGCACCTGTCAGACGAACAACGGGCCGCGATCTTGCGCCTGTTGAGCGAAGGCGTGCCCCAGCGAGCGATTGCCGAGCAGCTCAATACGAGCCAAAGCACCATCAGCCGCATCCGGCAGGAGCCGGTGAACAAGACCAGTCGCCCCGTAGCACCCGAAGGGCAACGCTGGTGCTACGGATGCCAGGACTTCCGCCCCCTCGGCGAATTCTGGAAGCACGGAAAGTCAAAGGACGGCCTCGCCGCCGCGTGCAAGACCTGCACGCGCAAGGCCCGCTCCAGCAACCGCTCCTCCATGCGGTACCGCGTTGCCACGGTCTACGGCATCACGCTGGAGGAGTACGACGACCTGCGCAGTAAGGCCGACAAGTGCGCCATCTGCGGCGCTGACGGCGAACTGCACCTCGATCACAACGAAGCCACTGGCGCGCTCCGCGAGTTCCTATGCGGGCGCTGCAACCGGGGGCTCGGCCTCTTCCTGCACGACCCCGCCGCGCTGCGAGCTGCGGCCAACTACTTGGAGAAGCACGGTGAATAGCTGGCATCACGCGCAGTCGTCTGCCCGGAAGTGGGGAGGCGATCCGTCCATCTACCTCCCGGTGCACGAGTTTTTGGACTCCAGTAAACGGATCATCGGCGACGTCCGCCACCGCTCCCTCTACCACCACACCGAGGGCGTCTGGCTCTGCCAGCGGATCTTCGGCGTCACCCTCGACGTCCCCAAGGAACGGTCCACCGTGCAGGTCCCTGTCCGACTGATCGCCGAACAGCACGTACTTGAGGACCTCGGCTGGCTCCCCTCCCCGGCGGACTACATCGACGGCATGCCCATCACCCCCTGGATGTCCGGCAGCCAGCGCAAGACCGTCCCGCTCTCCCATCTCCTCCTCAACCAGCCGACCGGAGCAGACCAGTGACCGACCGCACCAACTTCCTCGGCATCCCCGTCCAGGGCGACATCACCCCTGGCGCCGGACGCGTCGAGCAGAAGCCGATCGAAGAGCTCCAGCCGATCCTCCAGGCCGTCCTCGATGACCCGACCATCACAGAGTTCGGGTGGCGGCAGTACACCCCGTACTTCAACGACGGCGACCCCTGCACCTTCAGCGCCCACGGCACATGGGTCCGCACCACCGCGGACGAGGAAGCCGATGAGGACGAGCTGGAGATGTGGGGGCACCGCACTCTCGGCAAGGTCACCACGGAGTGGGGCGACGTCGACCCGGTCACGAAGCGGCGAGTCGTCGTCAGCGAGGTCTACGAGGGTCCGGACCGTGCCCGGTACGACCGGTGCAAGGCGCTGGAGAAGGCGATCGAGGGCGGCGCTTTCGAGCACGTCTTGCTGGACGCGTTCGGCGACCACGCCGAGGTGACGGTCCGGGCCGACGGCATCGAGGTCGAGTCCTACGACCACGACTGAGACCGCCTGACGGGCGGCTGCTTCCCCCGGCGCAACCCGCCAGCAGCCGCCACCCCGGGCCGCCCCGCACCTCCCCCCGGCGGAGCGGCCCGGACCCCACACCACCACGCGAAAGGCCAGACCGTGACCGGCAAACCCACCCGCGGCGACGCCCGCACCCGCCTCATGGCCCAAGCCGCCAACCTCTACCTCGCCGGATGCACCATCCACTCCACCGCCCGCCAGATCGGCCGCTCCTACGGCACCACCCGCACCCTCCTCCTGGAGGCCGGGGTACGGCTGCGGAACCAGCGCGGCTTCCGGGCCGCGACAGGCACAGCGGGGGCCGAGCGGTGACCCCCGCGATACAGCCCGCGCTCGACGGCACCCTCCCTGCGCCCGCCACGCTCAGCTACCCGGAGTGGGCCGACCACGTCCGCCCGGCCTTCGTCGCCGCCGCGCGCAGCGGGCGCCGGTTCACGTCGTACGAGATCGCCGTGGAGAACGACCTCCCCGAGCCGGCCAACGCGAAAGCCGACTGGGGCAACTTCGTGCAGTCCCTCGCCCGGGAGGGGCTGATCGAGGACGCGGGGACCGACCGCAGCGCCCGCCGTACGAGCGAGCGGTCCCGGGTCGCCGTGTGGCGGGGCACCCGCGCCGCGCAGGCCGGGAGGGTCGCGTGACTCGCCCCTGCCGTCAACCAGGGCCATGAGACACGGCGTTTGCGCACATCAGCGCGACTTGCAAACCCCTTCACGCATCCCACGCCGCAGGCGGACAGGCCCCTACAACAACAGCACGAAGCCCTGCCGGAACGGGGCCAGGAGAGGAGGAGCGGTGGTGTCAGGACTCGGCCGGCCGCTCGACGAGCACCCGTTGCTCACCCATGGCGGCCAGCGCGCGCTCGTAGAAGTCCATGCCCACGAGGACGGCCACACGTTTGCCGCGGCTGGTGAGCACGGTCGTCTCGTCGAAGTAGCGGGCGCGCTCGATCGCGTCGGCGAGCGAGTTGCGGAAGTCCGCGATCTTCTCCTGGTGCTCCATCTTGGGCGCGGTCATGTGCGGAGTGTACCTCACGATCATTATGTACATGAGCGACATGAGCGCTATGATGTACGCGAACCGTCCAAGGGGAGCCGAAGCGCGGCAGGAATGTGCCGCGCAATTCACCGCCCCCGGCATTTGAAATTCGTCATGAACGGGAATTGCATGGCCGTCTCGAAGCGACTCCGGTACGAAATCTTCCGGCGCGACAACCACACCTGCGGGTACTGCGGAGCGTCTGCCCCGGACGCACCGCTGCGCGTCGATCACGTCACCCCCGTCGCGCTCGGCGGCACCGATACCCCCGACAACCTCGTCACCGCCTGCGAACCCTGCAACAGCGGAAAGAGCAGTGCCAGCCCCGATGCCGCTCACGTGGCCGCGGTCTCCAGCGACGCTCTCCGATGGTCCGCCGCCATGCAGCAGGCCGCGGACAACCTGCTCGAACAGCAGAGGCCGAAGCACAACTACCGTGCCGCGTTCCTCAAGGAGTGGGAGCGATGGGGCATAGGTGAGGGTGCCGAACGCAAGACGCTCGAACTTCCGGGCGATTGGAAACCGAGCATCGAGCGCTTCCGTGTCGCTGGCCTTCCCGCCCAGGTGTGGGGCGACATCGTCGACGCGTCCATGGGCAACGAGAAGGTGCTTCCGGCCAACAAGTTCAAGTACTGCTGCGGCATCGCCTGGAACCAGGTCACCGCTTTGCAGGAGGACGCCCGCCGAATCCTCGCCGACGAGTCAGAGAGTCCCGGCCCGTCAGACGATCGAATCCACAACCGTGTGTCGTGCCACCTCTACTCCACCTGGGTGTGGGCCTGGCAGCGGATCGGCCCGGGATCCCCCAGCGAGGCCGACGCGCTCGACTTCATGCAGGACGTGAGCGAGATGCTGGCCCGCGGCCTGTCTGCGCAGCTGGAACTCACCGAGCAGGCGTTCCTGGCCGGATCGGATCACGCCACCGACCCCAGCACGTACCTGCCTGACGAGTTCAAGACGGCCGAACAGCTCGCCGCGCAGACTCCGCTCACCGACGAGCAGTACGAAAGCGGCGCCGGGATCCTCAACATCTGGGCGTCCAAGTGGGAGCAGATGAGTCCCGACGGAGCTCCCACACAGCGAGGCGAGAGAGAGTTTCTCAAGCAGCTCGCGGATGCCGTCCGAGCGGGATACGGCCGGGACTGGCTCCTCAACGCCGCGGATCTCGCGGGCGGGTTCCTGTCGACGGACCTCGCTTACTACCTGCCGAAGCCGGATGTGCAGGGCGGTGAGCGCTGATGCCGCGCATTCGTACCGTGAAGCCGGAGTTCTGGGAGGACGAGGTCGTCGGGCTCCTGCCCCGTGACGCCCGGCTGCTCTTCATCTCGACCTTCAACATGGCCGACGACGAAGGGCTGCTCCGATGGACGCCCTCGTACATCAAGGCCCAGACGTTTATGTACGACGATGACGTCACCCTCAAGTACGTCGAGCACCTCATGGGCTTGCTGTCGGACGCCGGGCTCGTCTTCCCCTATATCGGCGGCGTGGCCCGGCAGCAGATGGCGGTGGTCGTCAACTTCCGCAAGCACCAGAGGATCAACCGCCCGCAGAAGAGCAAGCTTCCGCCACCGTCCCTCGGTAACTACAAGGTCCGGGAGATGTACGCCCGCCGCGACGGCTGGGTCTGCCAGCTCTGCGGCCTGGACATCCCGCGACTCCCTGTGGTCAACGACGACCACAACCTCTCGATCGACCACATCCGCCCGCCGTCGGCCGGCGGCAGCGACCACCCGTCCAACGTCCGCGCCGCGCACCAGGCGTGCGTGGTGGCCCGCCGCGACACTCCGGAGGAGGAGTTCGTTCCGCCGCGCAGCCTGGCCGGGATCGAGGCTTCAGTGAGCGACTCACTGAACCGTTCAGTGAACACGCATGACTTTGCGATGAACGATTCACTGAACGGTTCAGTGAAGGAATCTGACACTTGGTTCATCCAAGAGCCGTCAACCGCTACGGACAGCGATATTTCTTCACTGAACCATTCACTGACGGAAGGGAAGGGAAAGGAAGGGAAAGGAAGGGAAGAGGACCCCCCCCAACCCCCCGCTGAGCCGTCCGGCAACCGCGCCGTCTCGCAGACGGGCGAGAAGCCCCTCCCGGACCGGATGACCGACGCCTTCCTCGACCGCTTCGCCCGCGGCAACTCCTACAAGCGCCGCCAAGTCCGCTCCGTGATCGCGGACACCCTCGCCAACGGCACCGAACCCGGCGAGTTGTGGCGCGCCGTCGAACGTCTCGGAGACACCAGCAAGCCCGTCACCGCGAACACCCTCCAGTTCGCCTTCTCCGAGATCCGCCGAGCAGCGCAAGCCGCCAACGTCATCCAGCTCCCCACTGGCCAGGCACTCACGGGCACCGACGAACGCGTCGCCGGATGGGCCGCCCTCGCCACCCCGCCCCGATCGGAGGACTCCGCGTGAACGAGTACGAGGCCGCCGAACTCCTCGGCCACTGCGCCGCCTTCGACAACCGCAAACCGTCCGTTGCCGCCCGCACCGCCTGGGCCGCCGCCCTCCACGACGTGCCCCTCGACGCCGACACGAAGGCCGCGGTCGCCGCCTACTACTCGACCGCCCCGAAGGACCCGGACGCCCGGCTGTGGATCCATCCGCACCACGTCCGCACCCTCCGCTCCAAGATCCGCAGCAAGCGGCTGGAGAACTTCCAGTACGAGCCCGTCGGCGACGAGACGGTCGGCGAGTTCATGGCCCGCTACCGAGGCCAGGTCCACGCCATCGCCTCCGGCCGCATCCCGCCGCCCACCGGGCGCCCGGCGCTCACCGGGGCCCCGCCGAAGGAGTTCGTCGAGGAGCTGGCGGCGCGCGGCTGGGAGGGCAACCGGACCGTCCCCGACACCGACGAGGAGTCCCTCGCCGACAGCGTCCGCCGCGCCGGGCCCCTCGGCGTGATCTGCCCCGCCTGCCACGCCCCCATCGGCCGCCCCTGCCACCTGCCCGGCGCCAGCAGCAAACAGCCCCTCGGCAAAGGCCGCAAGCCCCACAGCAGCCGGAGGCGCGCCGCCCGCGGCCACACCGACCTCACCCCGCAACAGCGCGAGGCACAGGAGCAGCGCATCCGGGACGCCTCCGCCCGCTACCTCGCCGAACAGGAGACCGCCTCATGACCCTCCGCCCCTCCGCTCCGATGCCCGCCGAGCTGCGCCATCAGCTCCGCGCCGGCCACCACCCCGCCCGCGCCGTCCCCTGCCCCCACTGCGGGGCCGCCGCCCACCGGCCCTGCACGCTCCGCACCCGCGACCACCGCCTCCCGCAGCCCCATCCGCAGCGGGTCACCGCCTGGGTGCTGGCGACCGCGTGCTGCCCCGACTGCCAGGTCGCGCCCGGGACGCCGTGCCACATCGAGGGCCGCCCGCTCGCCGACGTCCACCCGCGCCGCCGCCAGGAAGCCGAGGAAACCGCCGCATGACCCGAGGAGCAGGCCGTACCCGCGGCTACCGCGCGAAGGACTCCGAACTCCGCCCCGGCTACACCGTCGTCCCCTTCGGCGACAAGACGACCATCTGCCCCGCCTGCCGCCAGCACCGCCACCATGCCTGCTGGGCCCACACCGCAGCCCTCGGCATCGGGGGCGAGGACGGCTGCCCCTGCGGCTGGTGGCAGCCGCTCGACGAGCCGCTGATGACCGACGCCGCGATCGACGACATGGCCGCCCACGGCACCCTCGCCGAACACATCAAGATCCAGACGGCCATGGCCCTGCACTCCTCCCTCGCCATCCACTACCCCGAGGTCTGCCGCCCCTGCCTCGCCCGCGAAGCCGCCGTCACCGGCCAGCAGACCGCACTGCCCCTGGAGGACCAGTGACCACCACCACGCCCGACCTGCTCGGCACCGTCCGCCGTTCCCCTGACGGCACCCGCCTCGCCGTCCTCTGGCCCTCGCCGCCCCACCCCGCCCGGTGGATGATCACCGACCGGTGGGGCTCCACCGGCTACGAGACCGACAAGGCCGTCGCCGACTGGCCCGTCGTCGGCGCCGTCCCGTGCAGCCCCGCCGCAGGCATGGACCTCACCGGACCCACAACCGCGGCGGGCAAGAAGACCAAGCGCTACCGGATCACCCACGCCCACCTCGAAGACGTCGCCGCCGTCTACCTCGAAGCCCGCGACGACGGGAAGAGCCCGACCCGCGCCGTGGCCGAGCACTTCCACATCTCCCACTCGACCGCCGCGAAGTGGGTCATGCACGCCCGCCGTAAGGGCCTCCTCAAGCCGTGGACGGGGCACACCCGGTGAGCCCGCTGGAGCGGCTCCTCCAGGAAGCCATCCCCACTCGGCCCGAGCCCCCGGCACCCCACCCCCGCCCTGCCGACGCCCCGGCCTGGACCCGAGCCGAGCAAGACGCCCACTGGCAGGCGCTCTGCGAAGCCGTCGGCACACCCGACGCCCACCGGCCCCGACTCCGCCTCATCACCGACAGCGAGGCGGCATGACCGAGGGCACCCCCAGATGCCGCCTGTGCGGGCGCCTGCTGCGCGACGAGACCTCACGGGCGGTCCTGGCCGGTCCGGTCTGCCGCAGGAAGCTCGGCGGCCACACAGCGCCTCGCATCCACAGACCCGCACACACCACACCAGCAGCCCACATACCCGGCCAACTCGCCATCCCCGTGCAGCCCGAGCTACCGACCGGCTGACCGCGACCAACACGGACCGCCGCACCAACCAGTACCTATCGGAGGAAAACGACCATGAGCTATCCCGAACTCCTCACCCCCGAACAGAAACTCGCCGACGGCAAGGCCCGCCTCGGTATCCGCGACGTCGTCGTCCTGTGCGGATCGATGAGATTCGCCGACCAGATGACCGAAGCCGCCATCACCGAGTCCGTCGCCGGGGCGCTCGTCCTGAAGCCCGACTGCAACATGAAGCTCCCGCACCCACTGTGGGCCGACCAGGCCGAGGCGGAGGCGCTGAAGGTGCGCCTGGACGAGCAGCACCGGCAGAAGATCCGCCTGGCCGACCGGGTGCTCGTCATTGGGGATTACATCGGTGACAGCACCCGCGCGGAGATCGCCTACGCCCGTGAGCTGGGCAAGCCGGTCCGGTTCACGCACCCGGATGTCGACCCGGGCACGGCTGTGGAGGTGTCCCGGTGACCGGCCAGCCCGCACCCCTCATCGAGCAGCGGCTCGCCGAAGACGAGACCCCCTGGCACAGCGCGAACGACAGCTACATCCAGCCCGGCGACCGGGTTGCCGAATGGGCGCGCATGGCCCGCCAGCTCGCCTACGACGGACACCAGCACGCCGCCATCGCCGCCCGGCTGTGCGTCGACACCAGCACCGTCGAACGCCTTCTCGCCGGGGAAGTCGAGTGAGGGGCCCGTGCAGCTGCCCGCACTGCACCCGCCCGGTTGCCACGGTCGAGGCGCCCGCGCAGCGGGAGATTGCCCTACCGGACGTGCCGACCCCGATCCGTGTACACACCCCGGACCGGCCGCCGTTCGACTGCACGCTGCACCCGGACGGCGCCCTCACCGCGGTCATCGGCGGCGACCTGCGGCGGAATCTTCTGTCCTTCGCGGACATGCGGGAGCGGAACTGGGCGCACGCCTGGATCGAGTTCAACCCGCTGCCGCTGCCCGAGCCTGCCGCGCTCGATCCGGTGGACGCCGCCGCTGTGCAGGACGCGCTGCTGTGAGCACGACACCGGCCGCCGTGTTGGAGCCACGGCGGCCCGCACCCCCGAGCGTGCCACGCCAGGGGCACTGTCACACCCACCCCATACCATCCCAACTCACCTGACACCTGGAGGAATTGACCATGGCTGACGCTCTGCCCCACGACCCGTACATCACCGCCGTCGCCGACACCCTCGCCGACTACGGCATCACCGTCACCGACGGCGGCACCAGCAGCCCCGACGGCCGCCTCCTCGAAGGCTGGATCCACGTCGACCTCAAGGACATCGACGCCGACACATGGCAGCACGGCGTGTACCTGGGCTGGGACCAGGACCGCGGCTGGCACCTCATCGAGGACGGCGGCGGCCGAAACGTGCACGACCTCGACCTGGCGGGCGTCTTGACGTTCTCCAGCCCGCGGCAGGTGGCGTGCTCGGCCGCGAACGCCCTGCGCGGGCACCTGTCGACGGGCCGCATCTGCAACGACGGCACCTGGTCGTGGGATTCCCGGCCGCTGGAGGCGGCGATCACGGCGTGGGAGACGCAGCCCTGACCGAACGCAGCACCGGCCGTCCCCGCTAACGACGGGGGCGGCCGGCACCCCGACCCTCCCACACCCTCCTGGAGCAGACCATGACCCAGCCCGGCCCGACCGAGACCGCCCGCGCGCTGCTGTGGCGCAGCGGCCTGCCCTCCGAGGTGATCAGCGAGGCGCTTGCCCTGCACGCCCGTGAGATGGCCGCCGCCGCGCCGGACAGGTCCGACCTCCGCGACCGCACCGCTGCCCTCCTCCCGGACGAGGCGGCGAAGCATGTCGTGCGATCCGTCTTCGCGCTGAAGACGCCGTCGCCTGACGGGTCGAAGCACTACCAGGCCGGATGGGACGACGGCCTTGAGGCGGCGATGGAAGCGGCCCGGGACGCGGTGCTGGCCGTGCTGCTGCCGCCGCCCGCCGACCGGGCCGCCGTCCTGACCGAGCCCGAGCGCCAGTTCCTCACCTTCGCGCTCGACCAGGCCGCCGAGGAACTGTCCCTCGGCCGCGGGTTCACCGACGCCGATACCGCCGCGCTGGAGCGGCTGCGCCGTCTGGCTGCCGAGCCGCAGCAGCGCGAGCAGGACCGCGTGTACGCCGCCCAGATCGTCCAGGCCATGCAGGTCAAGCAGGCAGCCATGCGCGCCACCTCCGAGATGCAGCAGCTGGAGCCGATCACCGCCGTCGATCTCACCGATGGCCCGGTCCGTTGCCCCCTCTGCCCGTACCCGGTCACCCTCCGCTTCCCGGCGGGGGCGCGCGCCCACTTCGCCCACGTCCACCCCGAGCAGCGCCTCGAAGGACCCGGTCCGTGGCCGCTGCTGGCGACCGACGAAGCCGGGGCGCAGCAGCAGCCCGACACCGAGCCCCATCACGCCACCACCCACCAGTGGCAGATCGAGACCCACGACCCCTCCACCGACGAATGGCGCGTCGGCGGGTGGTCCGACCTCGACGCCGCGACCGCCGCCATGCAGGCTGCCGCCGAACAGACCCCCGTCTGGCCCGACGGCACGCCTGTGCGGCGGCGCCTCGTCCGGGAGACCACGACCTACACGATCGAGGCCGAGCGCCCCCAGCCCGCGCACCTCGGCGACGGCGCGAACGGCGAGGACTGCCCCGCCTGCCGCCACGCGGACGCCGAGCCGGACTGGCCGTGGGTCTGCCCCGGCACCACCACCGCCTGAGCCGAAGGAGCCCCATGGACCAGCACCAGCGCGCAGCCCGACTGATCGGCCTGCGGCAAACGCCCCGCGCCCCGCGTACCGTCCCCGCGCCGGTACCCGACAGCGTCCTCGCCGACCTCGGCGCGATCGATGCGGCCACCGACGATGCCGCTATCCACGCCGCGACCGCGCGGATTCGGGCGGCCCTCACCGACACGCCCGCGAAGGAGGCGTGACCATGGCCATACCCCACGTCCGTGCCACCCAGTACGCCGTGAACCTCCTCCCCGAGAGCGAGAACACCCTCGGCGGTCACGCCTACGAGATCACCGTCGAGTACCGGGGCCACGACCAGTGGGCGATCCTCCGGGGCCACCAGTGCCTCGGCGCCGACGGCACGTGGGACTGGGAGCCGATCCCCTCCGAACGGGACGACGCATGGCTGACAGGCCACCGCTTCGACCACGACGCCGCGCTCCGCCTCGCCCAGGAGGCCGCGCCTCACGTGGAGGTGAACGGGCGCACGGCCACCGACGCGCTGGCCCGGCTGATCGCCTCGGGGAGGCTCGCCCACACCGGGGGCAACGCGGAGGATTGCCCCGCCTGCTGCGCTGCGGACGCCGAGCCGGACTGGCCGTGGGTCTGCCCCGGGCCCGCCGTCCCGTGCAGCGCCGCCGTCCTGCGCCGCCCGCACCCGCCGCACGACTGGCAGCCCCAGCCCGGCGTCACCCCCGTCCACTGCCCCGGCACAACGCCCGCGAAGGAAGCGTGACCATGACTGACAGGCCCATCCCATTCGAACTCATCCGCGACACCGACGTCTCCGGAGTCAGCGGAACCGGAAAGGTCGCCGAAGGCGCCATCTTCAGCGACGGCGAAGCCGTCATCCACTGGCTCGGCGCTTGGCCCACAACCACCCCGCACCCCAAAGGCATCGCCTCCATCCGAGCCGTCCACGGTCACGGCGGCGCCACCCGCATAGTCCTGCCCGACGACCCGACAGCGCGCCTCGCCCGCATCGCCACCGCCCACAGCAAGCACACCGGGGACGGCGGCCTGACATCGGGCGACTGCAACGAATGCGGCCACCCCCACCCCTGCCCGACCTATGCGTGGGCCACCAGCGAGCGGGACCCGTTGGCGACCTGGGACCCCGCCGACGATGAGGACCCGTCGTGATCAGGGAGGCGGTCGACACCACCGTCACCCTCGGCCGACCGCGTTGCCCGCGCGGCCACTTCCTCCCCGCCGACGACACCTGCCGCTGCCAACAGGACCGCCCCCGCTGGGAGACGGACCTCTGGGGCCAGGGCCTCACCCCCCGGCAACGCCACTCCATCCGCACCATCCCGCTCACCGGGACTCATCTGTGACCCACGCCTGACGCGACCGCCCGTGGTGCCGTCCCTCACGGGCGGCACCACCCCCACCACCGAAAGGCCAGCCGTGACCCACCACATCGAACGCGGACAAACCTATCGAAGCTGCAAGCCCGGCTACGAGGACTTCCGCATCCGCATCACATCCGTCGGCACCGAGACAGCCGGAGCCACCTCCGTCGACGGCGGATGGCCCCTCCTCAACCCCGTACCGCTCTCCAAGCTCCACGCCACCGCCACCACCAAGACGGGCACGCCCCGCCGTACCGGATACGCCCTGGAGCAGCCGTGACCCGTCCCACCGCGTCCACGATCACCGACACCCAACTCGACCGGCTGTACGCCCGACTGGACAGCGCCGAGGCCGCCCTTGAACGCGTCCGCACGGTCGTCGCCCACATCCGGGCCGGGGCAGCCTGGACCCGCAACCCCGACGAAGTCGCCGACCGGCTCAGCGACGCCCTCGACCCGGCACCTGGACCAGCAGCAGACAGCCGGCCCGCCCCGACGCAGCCGGACCCCGACCCCCTCGTCGTACGGGAGTACCGGGCCGACGACGGCACCCGGAAGTGGGTGTTCCGCTGCTGGGGCACCGACACCTGCGACGGCGCACTGTCCCTCGACCACACCAGCCAGCAGTGGGCCGAACGCGCCCGAGACCGACACCTCGCAGAGGAGCCCTCCATGGACGACGACCGCTACGAGGACTTCGAGCACACGGACGTCCCTGACGACTACTGCCCGTTCCACCCCCGAGGCGGCTGCACCCCCGACGACCACTTCCCCGCCGGCAGCGCCACAGCCGGCGGGGAGCGGCCCGGCGCCTGACCTGCATGTGCTGTGCCCGCGTCTCCCCGCCCGAACCCGCCTGCGCCTCGCCGTCCACCGCCGCATCGATCACATGGGCGGATGGCTCGCCGGACACGGCCACCCCCGCGCGGCGGAGGCACTGTGGCGGGCATGCCGGATGCTGTGACACCAGCGCTTGACGGCCGTGGGATCCTGCCCGTAGCCCGCTCGTCTGCCGCGCGAAATCGTGGCCCCCGAGAACCAGTCGGCCGATAGCCGAGCGGGCCCGGCGCCCCGTCCACCCCCGCGGCGGGGCGTTCGGCGTTCCCGCACCCCGCTGTGACCCAGGCCACAGGTGAAGCGCACACATCGAGCAGACCTCGACCCCGAGCGCCTGGAGCATGGGCGCATGACCTACGACCACGCCCTCCACCTCCGCCAGATCACCGACTGGTACGAGCAGGTCCTCCAGCAGCACTACCCGGCCGGACCCGACCGCGGGGCCAAAGAACTCATCCTCGCCACCCACAGGCGCGTCACCGCAGACGCGATCGCAGACCCCACACCCGTCACCCAAGCCGCAGCCGTCCAGTGGGCGCGAGCCGTGCTGATCCTGGCCGACGCCGAACACGACGCCGGGCGCCCCGGCTGGCGGGACGAGTGGACCGACGTCTACGAGTACTACGTCACCAGCAACATCCTCGGCCCCTACGCGCCGGCCGACTCGTAGCCCCGCACAATCCAGGACCCGAGCGCGGCCATGTCGGCGGAAGCCCACACCAACAGGCCCTCCGTCAGGGAGAATTGACGCATGCCTTCCATCGTTCGCGGTATCTGCCCCGGCTGCCACTTCGCGTCCCTCGGCCTGGACGACGACGGCAACGTGCATTGCAGCCGTTCCGCCTGCCCGGCGCCGGACGTGATCACCAGCCTCATGCACGCCAGCACCCACCGGCTTCCTGTCGACGTCGTCGCCTTCCTCGACCCGGCCCCCTACCTGTGCGTCGCCTGCCAGACGGCGGAGCGCGCACAACGCGCGCACGAGGATCACCCGGAGCGGTACCTGGACACCACCGCCCAGAATCTGCACGAGCAGTGCAGGGAGAACCCCTTCACGGGCCAGCCCTGCGACTGCGGCTGCCGGACGGCGGCCACCACGAGGCCGGGAGCTGCTGCAGCCCACCCCTGACCCGCGGCCCCGTCAACGGGTCCATGCGTCCGGGCCGCCCCCGCGCCACTCGATCTCGATCAGCCAGTCCGGGCGCGGCGGCCGGGCAGCTGCACCGCGTTGCTGCTCTGTCTCCCGCTCTTCCTCCTCGGCGATCCACCGGCGGGTGCGCGCGAGGTCCCGTTCCTGAACGCGTTCCAGGAAGCGCAGCAGGTCAAGCCGGGATACAGATTCGCTCACGTGTTCGACTCTATGTCTCGCCGTGCCGACTCGCGCCCCGGGTTCAGATCACAGTTCGTCGGGGCGCAGGTCTCTCACGTGTCGCCAGACGCCCGCACCGTCCGGGGCGTAGAGGGAGCGCCCGCCCGGATACCGGCCGTGATCACTGATGATCGCCGTCCACGGATCATCATCCTGCGCGTCCACTTCGACATGCCACCCGTCCAGGGGCCCGCCGAACAGCTCTACCGTCATGCCGTCATCCATGGGCGCAACGGTAGCCTCGCCCGCTACGCTGGGCGGTCAGAACGTCACTCAGCGCCGGGGAGGCCCCGTGGGAACACCGGACACAGACGCCCCCAAACCGCGCCCCGACTACCCGCCGAAGACACCCCCGCCCCCGAAACGCCCCCTCTCCCCGCCCCGCCCCGAACGCGGCCAGGAGTCCGCTCTGCCCGAGCCTCAGCGCGCCGCGCGCAGCGGCCGTCCCGTCATGAAAGACCGGGCAGGCGCCAACTGGACCTTGGACGCACAGCCCTGGGCAGTGCGCTCGGCACCCGGCAAGGCAGTCGCTGCGGTCACCGAACAGCTCGGCAAGTGGGGGCTCCCGGTCCCCGCCGACCTGGACGCCCTGGTCCGCCACCTCATCACCACGGTCCTTGGCGACGGCGGCCGGCGCGTCAGCCTCCACGCAGCCGAGCAGGATCACCAGGTCCTCATGCTTGCCCTCAGCCACCAGCCGAATCCGCCTGCCCTCGACGGCGAGGTGCTGCCCCGGCTGCGGGAGCTGGGCGCGGTGAGCTGCGGCACGGAGGCCGCCGTGGAGGGGCGTCAGGTGTGGGCGGTCCTTGACCTCGACCCACGCACCGAGCCCGTTGTCAGTGGCGGCCGGTAGCCTGCACGGATCCGACAACGACTAGACAGTCGGGTTTGCTGCTGGTGTCCCGTCCCGGTGTGATGCACCGGGACGGGCTGCTACACCGCCTCGGTGTGCCGGACGATCTTCTTCAGCCCCATCTCCGCCTTGTGCCGGTCGACTCCGGTCTCCGCCGCGAACGCGGTCACACCCTGCTGCACGGCGTGCGCCAACTCGCGCGTGAGCGTACCCTCCTGGATCGCGGTCCAGGCGGAACGCTCCAGCTCCAGCAGGTCAGCGGGGTACTCGGTATCAGCCACGGGGTGGAATCCTACGCCCGGCCCGAACACGCGAACGCCCCGGACGCGGACGTCCGGGGCGCAGCAGAGGTCAGGTCAGGACAGCCGGCCCCGCGCCCCCCTCGGAGCCGCGGCAGGACGACGGCCACGTGCCAGACGCCACGGCCGCCGCTCCGGGGCCGGAACATCCAGTCCCGCAGCACGCCGGGCCAGCTCCACCACCCGCTCCTCCGGCAGGCCCGATGTGGCGACCGCCGTGCGCGCCTTCTCCTCGCAGCCCGGCTGTCCGCAATGGGTGCGGCTGGCGGTCAGGTCGGGGTGGCTGGGGTAGGTCATCGACTCGGGGGGCAGGTAGAGGCAGCTGCACCCGAGGCACACGTACACGGTTCGCATCGCGTCGTTTCCCTTCTCAGCCTTGGCCCGAGCCGTTGCACCGTCCGCAGGGGCCGGTCCAGCGTCGCTCGACGGGTTTCTGTTCGCCGTCGGGTCCGGTCTCTACAGTGTGCTGGACGTGCTCGGTTGTGCCAGTCCCGTTGCAGGCTCCGCATGGGGTGTCCGCCATCGGTCCAGGATGCGGGGGCTCACGGTGCGGGCGCAGCCGGACACGGAAAGTCGTACAAGCCGTCACGGGCGCCACTCCGGCAGGTAGCCGTCCCGGTCCGCGTACGGCAGCGCGAGCACGCACAGCGTCGTGCACGGGCCGTCGTCGCTGGTGTGCTCCAGCTCCCACAGTTCCCAGGGCTGTCCGTCGACCACGGACTTTTCTCCGCTCCCGGTGAGGGCGACGCACTCGTGCGGGCGGGAGTGAGCGTTCACCAGCTGCCGCTTGGCGTCGATCTCCCGCAGCAGCCGCGACGGAACCCCGCAGTCGCAGGCCCCGGTCTCACGCTCGGGATACAGGACGTCCGGCAGCGACTCGCAACCCTTCGCGTGCCACGACTTCTCCGCATACGGGTCGGCCGCACCAGCAGCGTCAGCATCCAACTGCGTGCGCAGCCATATCACCAGGTCATCCATCCTGCGCCTCGGCGACCGGTCCGTACCCGGCGGACTCCAGCGCATCCGTCAGGTCACCGACGTCCGAGCCGGTTCCGTCATTGGCGCCCTCGATCCACTGCCACACGATCCCGAGGATCGCGCGGGCATCGTTCCCGTTGAGGGGCTTCGTCCCCATCTGGCCTTCGATCACTGCTGGCGCTCCTTGGGTTGCGGCGAGGTCGGTTCTCTTCCCCTGCTGCTTCGGGTTGGCCGCGACCCACGCGGCAACCTCGTCAGCTCGGTAGAAGGTTTTGATGGAGCCCTCGACCTTGACTGGCTGAGGGAAGGTCGGGCGGTGGCGGTACGTGTACAGCGTCGACCGCCGAATCCCATACTCCTGCTCAATCTGCTGCGGAGTGATCAAGCGCGGACTCCCCTCGCGTCCAGGGTTCTTGGGCACGCCCCCATCCTTCCCGAACTTCTGGATATTTTCTAGAAGTTCTGCCACTCTGGCACTGCACCAATGGAACGGCCCCGGTCGGTGTGTGAGAGCCCGGCCGGGGCCTGCCGAAGCCCCTGAGCAACCAGGAGAAACGACCGTGACACACGGTACCGACCCCACCCCCGACCAGCCCACCCCGGAGACCGTCACCCACGCGACCGGACTGACCTTCAAGATCATCGACGGCACCAGCAACTTCGCCCGCGTCGCCCGCAACGTCCGCCCCCTCACCATGACCGACGGCACCACATGGACCGTCGGCACCCCCATCGGCTGGCGCCAGCCCGCCGCCTGGCACGACCCCGAGACACCCGAGGAGCGCACCGCCCGCATCCACCGCTACGGCGAGTCCATCGCCCGCCGCGACCGCATCCAGCTCGGCCTGCGCCGCACCCACCGCCCGGCGGCGACCCGTTGACCACTCAGCCACCCGGCCCCGCCGAGGAACTGGACCGCACCCCCCGCCCCAACCCCATCCTCGACAGGCCCGCCACGGTTGAGCAGGCGCAGCAGGACTACGCCGACGCCGCCGACATCCGCCAGCGCCTCGGCTGGGGGAACCGCTGATGGGCCGCATCCGCGACTTCATGCGCACCCTCGCGCCCGTCGACGACCGACGGCTCGCCGCCGAACTGCGCGGGCAGCGCCGCGAACGGCACCGCGACCAGATCCCCAACACCGCCCGCGACGCCGACCGCTGGGAACAGCAGGACCGCGCCCGCGACCGGCACGGCAACCGGCACACCGACTGGACCCGATGAGGACCCCATGAGCAGCCAGGGCACCCACCACTACGTCCTCACCCTGCAAGCCGTCGTCGGTGGGGGCGTCGCCTTCGCCTCCCGGGTCGGCACCGTCACCCCACACCCCGGCGCCACCCGACACGACATCTACCTCGACCTCCGCGCCGAGATCGTCCGCACCAGCCCGGACCTCGCGCAGGGCAGCGTCCTCTTCTTCGACCTCCAGCCCAACCAGCCCTAACCCGCCCCCGAGCGGCCGGGTCGCGCGTACATCCCCCAGCGCGCGGCCCGGCCTCCCCGCTTCCGGAGGAGCACCTATGAACGATCTCGACTTCGCCATCGGCAACTTCGATGAAGAGACCGGATACAGGCGGCTGAACATCCCGGACGGCAGCCACGAAGACGTCGTCTACTTCATCCTCAACGGCAACCGCGTGAAGATCGGTACGACAACCAACCTCCGCAACCGTGTTCGCGCCCTCGCGCTCAAGCCCCGCAACGTCGTCGCCTGCGTACCCGGCGACCGGCGGCACGAAGACGAAATGCACGCCAGGTTCTCCAAGCTGAGGATCGGCGGCACCGAGTGGTTCTCATTCGAGGGCCCAGTCATCGACGCGGTGAACGAGTGGCATGCGCGCGCCATGGTTCTGCGCCGACACGCCAGCGCAAATCTGTTCGAGGCGTCGTCCGGAGCCTGACCCACCTCGCGCTGGCCACCCCACGCGGGGGCCGCCGCCTTTCCCGCTCCCGGAGGAGCACCGTGAACACGCCCCGCCCCACCGGCCGCCGACTCTCCAACCCCACCCGCGCCGCCTGGGCACTCGTCCTCGCCATGCTCCTCGCAGCTGCCGCCTGGTCCCTCTCCGGCCAACTCATCCGCTGGGGCATGAACCCCTGGCTCGCCTGGCCCCTGAGCATCATGTTCGACGCCGCCGGACTCATCTGCGCCACCTACGCCCGCCGCGCCGTCGAACGCGGCACCCCCGCCGGACTCGCCCGCCTCGCCCTCGTCGCCTTCGTCTCCGTCGCAGGACTCCTCAACTGGCACCACGGCTACACCCTCGGCGGACTCCCCGCCGCCGCAGGCTTCGCCTCCCTGTCCGCCGGCGTCGAGCTGCTCTTCGAACTCCACCGCCGCGACATCCGCGACGAACAGCGCGCCGCCCGCGGCCTGATCGCCGAACGCCTCCCGCACATCCCCGCCCTCGGCTGGATCATGTACCCGGGGCGGTCCTGGACGACGCTGCGCAGCGCGGTCGGTGTCCGCCTCGACCTCCTCGACCCCGTCCAGACCGGACACGCCCTCACCCCGCCGGACACCGCCGTCCGACCGGACAACCGTCGCGGCGGGACCGTCCGCTCCGCTGTCCGCGCGGCAGCGGACACCTTCCCCGACGCCAGTGCCGAGGACATCGTCGACCACTTGTCCGCCGCCGGGATCGACACGGACACGGACACCGTCCGCACCGTCCTCGACGAGGACACGGACAACCACCCGGACACGAAGGACAGCAGGTCACCGCGCACACCCGTCCGCCCGGTGCAGCCGATCGCGCCGCCCGGACAGACAGTCGCGGACACCGTCCGGACAGCCCTCGCGTCCGGGATCACGGACAAGGACGCCGTCGTGTCCTACGTCCGCACCATCCACGGACCCTCCGTGTCCGCGGACACCGTGGCCCGGACACGCCGCCGTATCGAGCGCCCCGCCTCATGACCGCCCGAGGCGCGGACGAGCGGCGCGCCCGCGCCTACCTCGACCTCCTCGGCGCCCGCCCCCTCGGCCACCAACCCCCGGAGCCCACCGTGTCCACCCCCGAGCAGCGGCCCGTCACCCCGACCCGCGTCATCCCCGCGGGCGCGCCCCTGCCCGCACGCCCGCCGCAGCACGACGAACACCCGCCCTGGCGGCCACCGCCACCCCCGCCGCCCGCCGGCCACGGCCCGCTCTTCCCACCACCCCCGGCACCCGGACCGATCGAGGTCCGCGTCACCCTCATCCCCCTCACGCCGCCCGAGCCCGAGCCCCGCCCCAGCCTCTGGGCACGGCTGTGGGACCGCCTCGTCACCTGGCGGATGGCCGCCGCCCTCACCCTCGCGCTCACCCCCTGGGCCGGAGGGGAGAGCCCCGTCGGACTCTGGTCCCGCACCGTCCACGCCGCCCGCACCGAGGCCGGGATCGGGGCCGCCTACCTCATCGCCGGAATCGCCGTCACCACCGCCTGGGCCATCGACCGGCGTACCGGCCGCGCGATCCCGCGCTTCCTCCTCGTCACCGCCGGCCTCGGCGCCCTCGGCGTCCTGCACTGGTGGGACCCCATCCTCGCCCTGACCGGAGTACGACCGTGACCGCCACCACCACCCTCACCCTCGGCGGCCTCCTCGCCGCCCTGATCATCCTCACCGCGAACCTGCACCCCTGGTGGACCGGTACCCGGGAGGCCAAGCAACTGAGCGCGTTCAGCAAAGGGACGGCCGGCGGAGTCGGCGCCGCCATGTGCCCCGGCGGCATCCTGGGCTGGGCCCACTCCCGCTCCGGGACCGTCGGCAACGGCGCCGGGGAACGCCTCGGCGCAGCCACGACCGGCACCACCTCCGGCCAGAGCCTGACCAGCGGCCAACTCGTCGGCCTCGGCGCCACCGGAGCCGTCATCGTCGTCATCACCGTGCTCCTCGTCGTCCTCGCCTACAAAGCGGCCGGGAAGAAGGACAAGAGGCGCATCCTGGGCGGCGCGTACGTCGGCTCTACCCTCTGCCTCACCGCGGGCGTGGCGGGCGCCCTGTCCTGGCTGCCCGGGACCCTGAACGCGGCCGGGGACGGCATCGTCGCCGCCATCCAGGGAGCCGGCGTCCTGTGAGCCGCCTCGTCCGCACCGCCGATCGTCTCGGCCGCGGCAGCAGCGTCCTCGCGCGCAGGCTCGCCGCCCGGCACGCGGCCCGCATCAGACGCACCCGCCGCGACGACCTCACCGGACTCACCGCCCGCCTCGGCCCCATCGTCTGGACCCTCGCCAGCATCGCAAGTGTCGTGGTCGTCTTCATGATTGTGCGGGCGCAGCCGCGGCTGATGTGGGTGCTGACCGGCTGCTGGGCCTGTGCCGCCTGGCGCGCCGGGAAGCCCTCCACCGCACCCGCAAAGGAGGAGTCCCCGTTGGCCGAACCGGCTCCGGGTGAGGGTGTCCACCGGTTCCTCCTGGACGTCATGGGAGACGCCGACGAGGTGCAGCTCCGCACCGTCCTCGCGCACCTCCAGGACAGGGGCCAGTGGGAGGGCCGGACGGTGACCCACCTGCGCCGCCACCTGGAGGGGCTGGGAGTGCCCTGCGATCGGGGGGTGAAAGCGGGCGGCCGGTCGCCGACGTGGGGGGTGCGCCGGAGGGATCTCGGCGGCCCCTCCCCGGTCGGCACCCCTGGGGTGTCTCCCGTGCCGTCTACCGCCGCGTGACCTGCGCGTCTACCAGACCGTCTACCACCGTCTACCGCCGGATCTACCGGCCATCTACCCCGGGGCGGGCCGCTCCCATCCGCCAAGAAGAGTGCGGCCCGCACCCCGGTTCCCATCACACGAGCGACAGGAGATCGCCATCATGGCACTCGGCTGGAAGAAACCGCCGCCGCCCGACGACCCGCGGCTGCGCGGGCACGAGACCACCTACCGCGCCTCGCGCGGCGGCTGGGTGAAGACGACCACAACGCCCACTCCGGGCGCACCAAAGGGGGACCAGCGATGATCGAGACCGGCCACGCCACCCGAGCAGGCACCATCGCCCCCAGCGCAGACGCCGCCATCGTCCACGTCCAGGCAGACGGCACCCTTGCCGCAGCCGTAGTCGACGGCATCGGTCACAGCCCGCACATAGCCGACGTCGCCCGCATTCTCGCCGCCGTTGCCGCCCGGACCGCCGCCCGCAGGGGATGCCTCGCCGGACTCCTCGCCGCCACAGAACTGGTGGCCGATCCCGGTGCCGGCGCCGAGCCCGAGCCGGACGCCGTCGCCGTCGTCGCCGTGACCAAACCGGGAGACGACCGCATCAGCACCGCCTGGGTCGGAGACTGCCGCGCGTACGCCCTGGAAGATGGAAAGCTCCAGCACCTGACCATCGACCACAACCTCGCCACGCAACTGGAGATGTGCGGATACGCGGGGGAAGTTGTCCGCCGTGCCGGGCAGTGGGTGCGGACCTCGGTGGCGACGGCGGCGGTCGCCACCGTGGCCGAGGCATGGACGACCGCGGACCTGGTGCTGCTCACTTCCGACGGAGTGCACGACCAGATGCCGCACCACACCCTGAAGGCCCTCGCCCTGGAGCACCAGGGGGACCCGCAGGCCCTAGCTCAGGCTCTCGTCAGGGCTGCCGAAACCGGGACTGACGGCGTACGCGACGACGCCACAGCGGTGGTCATCCGTCGCACCCGGCAGGACTGATCCCACACGCAACACCAGCCCCACCATTCGACATCAGCCGACTCCCGCCCACCGCGCGGGTGTAGGCGTAGTAATCCCCCGCCCGGGGATCCGCGACCGAAGGAGAAACGCATGCCCGTCAACGAGGAGCACTACCAGGAGTGCCCCCAGCACTCCGACCCGACCGCACCGCTCTGCTACTGCGAGGGGGACGGCGCGGCGTACTTCGAGGAGCCGCCGGACATGGCCGACCGGGAGAACGGCGTCTTCCGTCCCTGGCGGGGCCACGGGGAGTAGCCGGTCGCGAGGAGGGCCCCGCCGTCGGGTGGACGGCGGGGCCCTCGCGCGCTTACTGCCCCTGGCCGCCGTAGGTGATACGGAGGCTGGGAATCCGACGGGCGACGCGGGCGACGACGGCACGATGCCACGACGCCGGCATACCCGACCACAGCACGGGGACAGTCTCGTCGTCCCGGTAGGTCTCCACGCTGGGGGTGTCGCTTCCACTGAGCTGGTAGGCGAGGGCATCGACGGCCCCGTCGGTGTACGCGGCGAGACGGATGATCGCGTCGCGCATGTCGTCCGGGACCGGGCGGGTCCCGTCCTCCCAGTTGGCGACGGACCTCCGACTGCATTCCAGGTGCATGCTCAGTGCATCTTGAGTGAAGCCCACGGCTTCACGCGTGATACGGAACTCGGCCGCCGACATAGCGGCTGACGTGGGAATTGGGGTGGTCATACTCCCCCTTCTGGAGAGTCGAGTGTGTCCCGACCACCTCAGAGTACGTGCACGATTTGTGCACGTGAATGGGAGATTCGGCCATCCTGGAAGCAGGATTCAGCCGCACCGGAGAAGTGCTGGCACTCGGCTGCAAGGAGGAGCGCGCCCGCTACCCCTCAGCCGGTCCCGGGAGTCCGCCTGTACCTGCGGGTTGGGGGCCGCGTTGGGCGGGTTCGGGTCACAGAGTGGTGAACAGCCCTCCACGGGACGTTCACACCCCACGATGATGCGGGCACGCACGCCCGAGTCCTGGGGGGACCATGAGCAACACCACGCCACCACCAGTGCCCGACTTCCAGCCGCCCCCGCCAGCGCCCCCGAAGTCCCGCACCAACCTCGTCATCATCGGGTCGGCTGCCGCCGTCATCATCGCGATCGTCGCTACCGGCGCCGTGGTGGTGAACTCCCGCGACGACGGAGGCGCCGAGCCGACAGTGGCCAAGGCGACCAACACTGAGGCCAGCAGCGTCGAGCCGAGCGCGGAGCCTTCACCGCCCGCCGAGCCGCTGAAACTGGGGGACACCGCCGACATCACCACCGACATCACGTTCAGCGCTGCCGCCCTCTCCTACAAGGACAAGAGCATCAAAGGCATCCCCGACTTCCTGAGCGCGGGGCAGAAGTGGGCGGCGCTGGAGGTGAAGGTCTGCAACACCGGCTCGGCGCCGTTCGAGACGTCGACGTACACGTGGTCACTCGCCTACGCGGACGGAGCACGGGTGGAATCGGCCGGGATGAACGCGGGCGAGTTGCCGCAGCCGGTGTACCCGATGGACGCAAAGGTCGGTGCGGACGACTGCGTGCGGGGGCATATCGCGTTCCAGGTGCCGGAGGAGGGGCGTCCGGAGCGGGTGCTGTACTCGCCGGCCGGGTTGGATGAGCCGGTGGAGTGGCAGGTCGGGAAGTAGTCGCGAGCAGGCGAATGGCCCCGTCCCGGGTGTGGGGCGGGGCCATCGTCATGCGGCGGGCTACGCGTCGAGCGCGCGCCGGATCGCTGCGGCCTGAGCCACGTCCCCGTGTTCCGCGAACCAGTCGCGGAGCTGCTCCATGCCTGCTCGGTCGAGGGCGATCGTCGGGGCGCCGCCTTCGGTCGTGACGTGCGCGTCGATACCGAGGCGGGCGAGCAGCGCGCGCAACGCCTCGCGGTCCTGTACCCCTCTTGCGGGGGTGTAGAGCTTGGGCACGCTCACGGTGTGGGCTCCTCGCCTGGGCGGTCCGGCTCGGCGTACACCTCATCGTGCGTCAGCAGGCCCATCTCCAGGCCCGCGTGCATGACCGCATAGTCCTTCGCCCCGTCAGCCGTGGACCCGGCGAGCTGCTCCAGCTTCGCCCGCTGCTGCCCATCAGCCCTGGACCGGGCCGACTCGGCGAACCCTGCGGCTTCCTCCTCGGTCACTGGCCGGTCGGCCACTCCCGGGATCTTGAAGCCCTGCCGGATGCCCGCATCCACGATCAGGTAGTCCAAGTCCCGTGCGTGGAGGTGCGGGTACTCCGCCCGGATCTCCTCCACCCACTCCGGGTGCCGCTCCTCGGCACGGGCCGCCAGATCCCGGACACGCTCGTAGGGCAGCACCGCGACCTGAGGCGAGACGGCCGGTACGGCCTTCGGCTCGGCGTGGTCATCCCGCTTGGCGGATACGACAGCAGGCTGAGGGGCCGACAGCGACGCTGCCGCCTCGGCCAGGAGTCGCTCGCGCGCCTTCTGCGTGCGCGCCTGATAGGCGGGGTCGGCCACGATCCCCTTTTCGCGCGCCAGCTTGCGCACGTAGGCCGGCGTCCAGTCGGCGCGGCGCGCGATGTCGACGGGTTCGGCACCCGGTTGCCGCAGGGCGTCAAGGACCAGGTCCGTGAGTTCTCCGCGCGACTTCTTGGCCCGGTCGCTGTCGCGTTTGTATCGGGCGGCTGCGGCTGCGATGGAGTCTGGGGTCTCGTCGGTCATGCGCTCAGGCTAGCGCTGGAGGGTGGCGCTGCAAAGTAGCGCAGATTTCCAGCGCTACCTAGTTGCGCACCTCATCAGCGCTCCCTATATTGAATACCGAGAAGCGCAACCAAGTAGCGCTCAAGGCGAGGGGGATCAAGATGAGGCACACCAAGAACGAGACCACCATCCAAACCCTCACCCGCCTCATCACGGCCGCCGACCGCCAGCACCCCGTCTCGATCACCGCGATGAAGGAAGAGAAGGACGAGACCGGCAAGAAGACCGGCCGCCTCGTCAAGACCACCAGGACGATCGAGGTCTACGACTTCTACGTCAGCCACGCAGGCCACATCCTCATCAAGGCCATGGACCGGGAGAGCGGCGAACGCCGCGAGTTCCGCCTTGACCGGCTGCTCTCCTACTCCATCCACAGGACCCGCTACCTGGTCCCGCGCCCCGCCGCCGAGGAGGCCCGCCGCCCGGCCCATGGGCTCGCCACCGTCATCGTGCTGTACCCGGTCGACTGCCCGATCGCCGCCCGCGTCGCACTCCTCGCCGACGCACTTGCCGCCTAGGGAGGCGCCAATGCTCACCTACCCGCACACCGACGGCCAGCACGTCACCTACCACGGCACCATCACCAGCCTCCACGGCGGCACCTACCGCGCCTGGATCTGCCGCTGCCGCCGCGCGCACGCCGTGGACCAGCCCCGGTTCACCCTCACGCGGCCCGGCTCCCCGAAGATCGTCGCCAACTGCGTCCGGCCGACGTCCCTCAACCCCGCCTGACCCCCGCTGTACCCTCAACCTGCCGCCACCGAAGGGAACCCGCCGTGGCTGAACTCGCCCACCGCCCGCAGCAGACAGGCCCGACCATCTGGGTCCTCTCCACGGGCGAAGACCATGAAGGCGGCGCGGTCCTCGGCGTCTACGCCACCAAGGAGGCCGCCAAGGGGCCGTTCGTCGAGGCGGCCCGGCGCATCCCGTTCGACCTCGACCAGGCATGGCAGGACGAGCAGTCCGGTGCCGTCCATGCGCATGGCGGCTGCGACTGGGTATCCCTGGAGCCGCACCCGCTGATCGGTAGCCCCCAGCTCACCTGAACCCCTGCATGGCCGAAGCCCCCTCCGACGCACCAGCGGAGGGGGCTCCACCCTGCCCGCAGGGTTCCGGAAGCGTCACCAAACAGTCACACACCCACCAAACCCCAACCGCACACGGCACCCTGGCCCCCCGCCCACACGCCAGGAGCCGCCATGCGCCACACCACCAGACGCCCCATGTACCCACGACCCTGGCAACGATGGGCCTGGGCCGCACTCCCCGCCGTCAGTCTCACCGCGCTCACCTTCATCCCCTTCATCGTCGCCTGGCGCCGGCGCGTCGTGGAATGGCCAACCGTCGCCGTCTACACCCTCATCAGCGTCACCCTCATCGCAGCCGCCGAACTCGACCTGGACATCCACGCCTGGGGTGCCACCTGGCGGGAGATCCTCCGATATGCCATGTGGGCCTACCTGATCACCGGCGTCGCTCACCTCGCCCTCCTCGACCGGCCACGCCCCAAGCGGGCCAGCCTCAAGGCGTAGCGATCCAGGGCCCGTTCATTGTCCTCTCGCTCAGAAGCGCGGGCTCTTCTGCGTACGCCTCGTCGCACTCACACGTTCTGATCACAGGATCATCACACTCCCTACGCGACTCCCACTCAACCCCCTACGCTCCAGGCTCACGCAACCCGCACCAGCCAGGGGGAAATATGGCCAAAGGTAAGATCATCGGCGGAATCATCGTCGGACTCGTCGTCATCGGCGGATGCAACGCCGCCATGAACGGCAGCGACAGCGGCGGGACCAAGACGAGCACCGACCGTGCCAAACCCGCTGCCAGCGACGCCGCCCAGGACGGCAACAAGGAAGCCGACAGCGCGGCGGTCGAGGACACGAAGACGCAGGCCGAAGAGTTCACCGACTGCGTCAATGAGAACGGCACCCCCACGGAGAAGGACGCCGTCAAGCACGTCACCAAAGTGACAGGGACCGACAAGCAAAACGACATCCTCGACAGCGCTGAGGTCTACACCGACTTCACGGGCGGCCTCATGGGCCCCAGCACGGGCGACGGCAAGCTGATCGCGACCGCCTTCACGTCGTGCTACGAGTCCGAGAACGGGCTCGTCACGGTGTACGGGGAAGACGGCGACATGCTCGCCAACGCTCAGTTCTGAACCGCGCCTCACCCGAACGTAGGGGGCCTGGAGTGTGGCGTGCTCCAGGCCCTTTGGCTTTCTCTGCCGTCGTCGACTCTGTCAGTCAGCGCAGCGTTACGCGCGCCTGGTGCCGGGTAGTGCCGTAGCTGTAGCGGCCTCCGTGTGCAGATAGCTCCATCATCACCCCACTCGGATGGTGGATCTAAACTCCATACTGGATCTAGCCTTCGAATTGAAGGTAGGGACTGGCAGGAGGCATCCACCATGACCAACCGAGACCGCGGCGCACCCCACCCGGGCCGCAACCGGCAAGGTGAGTTCACCCGCACCCTCGACACTGCCGGACGAGACGCCGACGCCTGCCGCCTCCGTGCCCAGGGCTACACGTACCAGCAGATCGCAGATGAACTCGACTTCAGCAACAAAGGTGACGCCCACCACGCCGTCAGCCGCGCCCTGCGTGAGGTCGTCCGTGAGCCCGCCGAGGAACTCCTCAAGATCGAACTTGACCGGCTCGACGCTCAACTCGTCCGTCTCAAGGGTCTGGAGGTCGAGGCCCGTCGGGTCCTTGATGCCCCGCATATCGTCGTCAGCAACGGCCACGTCATCCACCACCCCGACACGGACCTGCCGATGGAAGACGATGCCCCGATCCTCCAGGCCATCGACCGTCTCGTGAAGATCGAAGACGCCCGGAACCGGAACGCCGAACGCCGCGCCAAATTGACCGGAGTCGAAGCTGCGGTCAAGGTCGAGGCCACCGTCCATGAGGTCACCCAGCAGGACCTCGAACTCCAAGAGCTGATCCGCGACGCCCGAGCCCGAGTCGCCACCCAGGAGCAGGCACTCAAGAACGGCACCGAGACCAGCGGCACATGACCGCCGCCCCGCCGGAGTCGTATCTCGAAGGGCTCGACGCCGAGTCCTTCGATCTCGCCGCCCACCTCGCCCAGCTCGACGGCCAACTCCTCGCCGACCCCGAAGGCCGGCGCATCCTCACCCGGCTCGACCCGCTGCTGTTCGCCCTCACCTATCTGCGCCACCACCTCAAAGACGCCGAAGGGAAGATCACGTTCGGTGACGCGCACCTCGACTGGTGCCGCGCCGGTCGGCGCTGGGTTCGGCCGCCCACCACACCGGCGGAACAGCGGGACGCCTACATCGCGCCTCGCAACACGGGCAAGTCGACATGGTGGTTCCTGATCCTGCCTCTCTGGGCAGCAGCCCACGGCCACGTGAAGTTCGCCGCTGCGTTCGCCGCATCCGCCACGCAGGCCGAGACGCACCTCGCCACCTTCAAGCGGGAGATCGATAACAACACGCTGCTGCGCCGTGACTTCCCCAATTTGTGCACCCCGGCAAAGCGGCCCTCCGGGGCGAGCGTCGCGGACACCCAGAACATGTACGTCGCCAAGGGCGGCTTCGTGTTCGCCGCCCGCGGCATCGACTCCAGCTCTCTCGGGATGAAGGTGGAGCAGAAGCGTCCGGATCTGCTGCTGTGCGATGACATCGAGCCGGATGAGAGCAGCTACTCGGCGGAACTGGCGGCGAAGCGGCGTACCACGCTGGTGGATGCCATCTTCCCGCTGAACGTCTACGCGAGGGTGGTGATCTGCGGGACCGTCACCATGCCGGGCAGCATCATCCACCAGCTGGTGAAGGCGGCCAAGGGTGTTCAGGCGGAGGACTGGGTCCGGGAGGAAGGGATCCGTGCGCACCACAGTCTGCCGATCGTGGAGCGCCCGGACGGTACGGAACGGTCGATGTGGCCTGGGAAGTGGCCGATCGGGTATCTGCTGGAGATCCGCCATACGCGGTCGTACGCGAAGAACATGGCGAACGATCCGCTGGCGGCGGACGGTGCGCTGTGGACGCCGGACGACTTCCGGTACGGCGTCGACTCGATCACGCACATGATGCTATCCATCGACCCGGCCACCACCGCGAAGAAGGCGAGCGACTGCACCGGCGTGGGAGTCGTGTCGTGGTCGGTACGGGATCAGAGGTGTGTCGTGCACGCGGCGATGGAACTGAAGGTCCGGCCGGGGCCGGAACTCCGCGAGCGCGTCCTCGCCCTGCTCGACGAGTTCCCCCGCATTGGGTTGATCCTGATCGAGGTCAACCAGGGCGGCGACACCTGGGAGGCGATCCTCCACGACATGCCGGTGAAGGTGAAGACGGTCCACCAGAACGAACCGAAGTTCGTGCGTGCAGAGGGCTTGCTCGGTCTGTATCAGCGGGGCCGGGTGCTGCATGCGCGGAAACTGCCGGAGCTGGAGCAGCAGATGTGCACGTTCCCGAAGGGGCCGAACGACGACATGGTCGACGCGGTGGGGAGCGCGATCCGGAGGTTCATTCCGGTGGTGAGGAAGCAGGCTCCACCGTCTGCGAGCCGCGCGAGCTACGTCTAGTCCTGTGATTCGCAGGCTGTGAAGGGGATGGTAGGCGATACCCGTACATCCAGAGACCGTCTATCCTTCGATTTAAAGGTCAAGGGTGGAGGTCGCATTGGAAGACGAGACGCGTGCCGACCTCATGCTCGGAATCGAAGAACTGAAGAAGTCCCGGTCCGGATACGACCAGGCGCAGACCTACTACGACGGCAAGGTCCCCGAAGTCTTCACCAGCGTCCGCCTCCGCCGCGCCCTCGCCGCGCACGACATCGACTTCGACCTCAACTTCGCCAAGACCCCGGTCAACGCGGTCACGAACCGTCTCAAGGTCGCCTCGATCACCAGCCCCGACAAAACCACCAGCGATCTCATCGCGAAGGTCTGGCAGGACAACCAGCTCAACCTCGAACTCCCCGACCTGCTCCGGCGGGCGGGCGAGTACGGAGACGCCTATCTCATGGTCCTGCCCGTCGAGGACGAGCACGACAACGTCCTGCGGGTCGAGATGTTCTACAACTCCCCGCAGACCGTCCGGGTGATCTACGACCAAGAGAACCCTCGCCGCAAGGCATTCACGATCAAACGCTGGCGCGACGGGCCCTACTGGCGGGCCGAACTGCTCTATGACGACCGTACCGAGCGCTGGACCACCGGCAAGAACTCCACCGGCGAGAAGCCCGCCGACTGGACACACTGGCTGGCCGACGACGAGGACCCCGAGTCGTGGCTGCTCGACCACGACTGGGGCGAGCAGCCCGCCTTTCACTTCCGCACCGACCGCCCCTATGGCACGCCCGAGCACTACGGCGCGTACGGCCCGCAGAACGCCATCACCAAATTGCAGGCCACCCACATGGGCACGGTCGACTACCAGGGCGCCCCTCAGCGGTACGCGCTCACCGAGACAGCGACCACCGACACGTCCGACCTGGAGCCCGGCGACTTCGACGATGACGACTGGCCGAAGGACGAACGCGGCACCGGCCCGTCCGATACCGGCGCCGACAGCAGCCTCAAAGCGGGCCCCGGGGAGATGTGGCTACTGCGCGGCTACCGGGAGGTCGGCCAGTTCGACGCCGCGAACCCGGACGTGTTCCTCGACCCGATCCAGTTCAACGTCCGTGCGATGGCACAGATCACCGACACGCCGCTGCGCATGTTCGACCCGCAGTCCTCCAGCCAACGCTCCGGCGAGTCGTACCGTGAGGAGGACGGCCCGTTCATCAGCAAGGTCGAGAACCGGCAGACCTCCTACGGCGCCTCCCTCCACGCCGCGTTCGTGTTCGCGCTACGCCTCCTCGGTGTAACCGATCCGGTCGTCACCGTCGACTGGGTTCCCGCCCGCTCCGTGTCCTCCGCCGAAGGCTGGCAGACCGTCAAGGCGAAGATCGAAGCCGGAGTGCCCCGCCGCCAAGCCCTCATGGAGGCCGGCTACCGGGCCGAGCAGGTCGACGCCTGGCTCTCCGGTACCGACGATGCCGAACTCCAGCGCCGCGTCGACGTCCTTGCCTCCCTCGCTGATTCCGCGCAGAAGCTCGGCGCCGCGGCGGCCCTCGGCGTCATCACGGGCGATCAGGTCGCCGCGCTCATGTCCGGGGCGATCGATGACCTGGAGGCACTCGCGCAGGTGCAGGAGGGGGGCTGATGCCGTACTCCAGTGACGACCTCACGCGCCTCGTCCAGGTCGACCAGACCGACGAGGTCACCGATATGGAGAACCAGATCGCCGACCTCGCCCTGGGCGGCAGCGACCGGGCGTTCGAGGACCTGATCCGTCGCACCCTCGCCGCGTGGACCGGCGCCTACGGCGGCCCCAACCGGTCGGCGCTGCCAGGTGACGCGCTGCGTCGGATCCTCGCCGCGGCACGTACCGCCGTCAGCCGCCTCCTCGACGCGCTCGCGAGCCGCGCGCCTGCCGTCCTCGCTGACGGTCTCGGGCCAGCGGTGGCGATGGGCGTGAAGCAGGGCACCGCGTTCGTGCGGGCAGCTTCCGGGCTCCGACGCCGGGGACCGCGGGTACCGGCCGTCAGCTGGGTCCTGCGTAATGAGGCCCGCCGCATCAGCGACATGGTGGTCGTGCGCCGCGACCGTTCTGTGTACCTGCTGCACCCGGACCGGGTATCTCGCTGGTCGCATCTGCTGGCCGGGCTCGGCGCCGCCCGCTCGGCCCTGTCCGCGATCCGCGCGCACATCTCCTGGGTCATCAACACCGCGGTGCATGAGGGTCTGGATGCGGTCGTGCGGGCGACGGCACCGCTCCGGGTGTGGGTGTCGGAGGCCGACGCGTGCGTGCGCTGCCTCGCCTACACCGGCCGCACCACTGTGTCGGGCGAGCCGTTCCCGGGGGGTCTGTCGTGGGACCCCCGCCAGCGCCGCACCCGCGCTGCGCCCGTGGACGGGCCACCCCTGCACGGGTACTGCCGCTGCCGCACCGTCCCCTGGGACGACACCTGGACCACGAGCGGGATCCCGTTCCCGGAGGCGCTGCGGCGTGAAGCCGAGCGATCCATCGGCTACGGAGTCGCCCGGCCGTCCGAGTCCCGCGCTGTCCGGGTACGCGCTGCCCGCGAGCTGCTGCGCACCGTCGATGACCTGCTGCCCGCAGTCGAGAGCACCGCCCGTACCGCAGTCCGATCCGGCCGCTTCCCGGCCGCCGCATGACCACGGTCGCCCGCCGATGGGCCACCGCCAACCCCGCGATGGGAGAACACCACATGGGCATCCACACCATCCCCCGCCGGGCCACCGGCATCAGCGTGCCGCCCGGCACCGTCCTCGGCCACCGTGCCGACGGCCGGCCAATCCACGTCATCGCCGGCGGCGCCGAGGACGACGAGCCGGACATCGTCGTCGAGGACGATCCGGAGCCCGACCCGGCAGACGACCCCGAGGCGGAGCCTGAGCCTGAGGACAGTCCGAAGCCGAAGCCGCCGACGAAGAAGGGCGACGAGCCGGAGGCGTACAAGCCGCCATCCGAGGCGGAGTGGCGGCGGACGCAGGTTGCGCTGAAGAAGGCCAACGACGACGGAAAGCGGCACCGGCTCCGGAACAAGGAGCTGGAGGACGCCGCCCGCGTCAACGAGACCGATCACGAGAAGGCCCTCCGCGAGGCCCGCGAGGAGGGCGAGAAGCGGTTCCGGGAGCCGATGAAGAAGGCCGGGGTCCGAGCAGCGCTGGCCGAGGCCGGTTTTGCGAGCCCGGACCGGCTGATGAAGCTTGTCGACTGGGATGCGGTGTCCGTCGACGACGACGGGGATCTCGTCGGCGTGGAGGCGGAGGTGGATCGGGTGAAGAACGAGTACCCGGAGCTGCTGCCGCAGGACAGGCCGAAGCCGAAGGCGCGTCCGACAGGTGCGCCGAAGCCGGCGGCTGTCGAGAGGGCCAAGAGTACGGCGGAGATCCACGCGGCCCGAATCCTCGGCAAGTCTTGACTTTGAAGGTATAGTCGGCATTCACCCTGCGATTCCAAGGTCATTGGAATGGTGGGCTGGTAGGTGGGACACCCGCGACGGGAGCCCTGCCTCCACTGCGAAGGCGCCCGTGATGGGGCCCGAGTGCGTCAGTTCGGTTCCCCATCCGGTCTCCTCAACAGAGGGGGGTGTGCCTCTTGTTCGTATGCGATGACATGATCGCCGGAACGTACCAAGTTCGAACTTCCGCAGTTCTGACCAGGCGTTACGTGCCACGCTGGGGCATGGACCTCTCTCAGCGTGTATGCAAGCGCGGCCACGTCGGCAAGTACGTACAGGCTCCCGGCAACCGACCCAAGTGCGTCGAATGCCGCCGAGCCAACGCCTGTGACCGCTACGCCAAGAACCCCGAGCTTCACATCGCCCGGACTCAGGACTACTGGCGCCGCAACCCCGAAGTGCGCAACCGGATCTCCCATGAGCGCAACCCCGAGGTCGGCAAGGCATACCGTGCGCAGAACAAGGATCGCCAAGCGCTCGCGTACCGCAAGTACTACGAGGCGAACAAGTTCGCTGTCATGCAGCGGGCCCGCCTCCGCAAAGCGTTCTATGCAGCAGGAGACCTGACGCAGGAGCAGTGGAACGTCGTTGTCGACCGCTACGGCAAGCAGTGCCTTGCCTGCGCGTCGCAGGAAGCCTTGTCGCTCGACCATGTGATCCCGCTTTCGCGGGGTGGCCAGCACACGGAGGACAACGTCCAGCCCCTCTGCCTGACCTGCAACAAGCGGAAGTTCACCAAGGTCATCGACTTCCGCCCTGACAGGGCGTCTCCCACTGGAGGGCAGTAGCCATCGCTCGGAATACGCTTGAGGCATGGATTCCCGAGGAGTGGGAGACCTCCAGGGTCATCCAGTCCATCCTCCAGGTCTCCGCCGTCGAAGACCTCTCCTCGCCGATCACCATGACCTCCGACACCAAGCACGTCCCGCGTACCGCCGGGATGGGCGTCGACGTCGTCGACAAGGGCGGCGCCTACGGCGAGGACACCAGCCTCAACGACGAAGTCCTCCTCACCGCGAAGAAGCTCGGCAAGGCCGTCCGCATCGCGGAAGAGGACATCGACGACTCCGTCGCCGACATCATCAACGCCAAGATGATGGGCTGGGGCAAGTCGTACGCGAAGTTCCTCGACAACGCCTGCCTCGCCGTCACGGCGGCCCCCGGCACCGGCGTGCCGTTCACCTCGCTGTACAGCCTGCTCCACACCACGGACAACACCCTCGGCTACACCGCCGACACCAACATCACCGTCGCCGCGACCGCAGGCGCTCCCACCTACGACGAGTTCTCCGGCGCGATGGGCCTGGTGGAGGTCGGCGACTACTTCGACCCGGCGTCCACCTACGCGATCGCCAGCCCCGCGTTCCGGAAGTCGCTGCGCGGCGTGAAGGACCTCCAGGGCGAGCCGATCTTCGTCAAGGGCACGGCCGGAACCCCTGACACGATCTTCAACGTGCCGATCCGCTGGTCCCTCGGAGCCCGCACCTCCCCGACCGCCAGCGCCGCACCGGGCGGACGGCCGATCATGGCGTTCGTCAACCCCGAACTCATGCTCCTCGGACGCCGGTCCGGCCCCGAGAGCGTGTTCATCGATGGCCGCGACGGCCTGTCCGCCCTCACCGACGAGTCGATCCTCAAGATGCGCGCCCGCCGCGGCTGGGCCTACGGCCACCCGGCCGGCGGATCCATCCTCGTCGGCTGACACCCCCTAGACCCCGTACCGCCCGATGGCTCCGGGCGGTACGGCGGCCAGCAGGGAGGTGAGCCATGGCAGCGAGCAAGACCAGCGCACGGGCGAAGCAGTTCCCCGCGAAGGCGGGCGAGCCCGAGACCGAGGTGGAGGAGCGCTCCACGGACGGCTCGGACGGCATGAGCTTCGTGAAACAGTTCGCCGTCGGTGGGACGTGGACCGGCGGGGACGCTGCGCACGAGGCCAACGCTGCGGCGGTCGCCAGCGAGGCGATCCAGCGCGGCCTTCACCCGCGCGGCAGCGTGTCCTTCGACGGCGCAACCGACCACGACGACGGCGTCTCCACAGTCCTCACCTACTCCGTGGAGACCGTGCCCGCATCCATCGACCACACCCCGCAGGACACGGCTACGCCCCACGACGTGATCAAGGGCGAGGGCTGACATGGTCAACGCCTGGGCCACCGCGCAGCAGGTCATCGACGCCACTGGCGTTTCGGTGACCGATGCGCAGCTTGCCCAGGCGCAGTCGGACATCGAGATCTTCAGCGGCAGGGTCTACGAGGACACCCCGCGGATCCGGCAGCGGGATCTCTACTGGCTGGGCCGGGCCGTCGCCCGACAGGCAGCGTGGGCGGCGGGTCAGTTCGGTCTGGAGACGCGGCTGGATGCCACGCAGATCCAGCAGGACCAGGTGTCGTCCACGCTGACGGGCGACGGCCTGGTCCTCGCTCCCATGGCCGCCAGGGCGCTGAAGCGTGTGTCGTGGATGCGGTCCCGGACGGTGCACATCCGGTCCGCGATCGAGGGCTCCGGCCCTCTGGTCGGAAATCCGCTGTCGGATGCGTCGGACGATTCGCTCGTGTGGGCCCCGCACACAGGGGGGCCATGATGCAGGCCATCGCCACCACCACGATCAGCGTCCTGCGTGGCGCGACCACAGATGCCTATGCCGACGAGCAGGACACCGACACCGTCGTACGGACCGGCATCCCCGCCTCACTGACAGAGCAGTCCCGTCGGGTCACAACTCGCGACAATCCGACCCCCCGCATCGTCCGCTATGCCGTAGCCCGGGTGGCTGCCGGCACGGATATCCGGGATCAGGACCGAGTGCGCGACGAGCGCACCGGCGCGGTCTACATCGTCGATGCTCCTTCCTCAATGGCGAACCCCGCATTCGCCGTCGACCTGCGGCTCGACCTCCGACGCACCACCTGACCAAGTTGCGCACCTGCGCGAATTGGTCCTGAACAGGGGCTACATCCCGGGGAGACCGGGTGGCCCGCAGTACGACCACCTTCGGAGAGGAGGCGGCCATGGCGTCATCCGGTATCCGGATGGACCCGTCCGCGCGACAGCATGTCGACGCGGCGATCAGCGACTGGCTCGGCGACGTCATCGGCCCGGCCATCCTCGACGACGCCCGCGACTACGTGCCCAAGCGGACCAGCCGACTGCACGACTCCCTGCGCGCCGAGGTCCAGGGCAAAGTCCTGCGCGTAGGCTCCCTGGACTGCAACTACGCCACCGACGTCGAACTCGGCACACCGGCCCACGTCATCCTGCCCAGCAACAAGAAGGCCCTGTACTGGCCGGGCGCGGATCACCCGGTCGCGCGCGTCAACCACCCGGGCACCGACCCCCAGCCCTACTTGCGGCCCGCCCTCTTCCAGCGGAGGACGGCATGACGACTCCGGTCCTGCGGGCCACTCCCGAACTCGTCGCCACTGCCTGGCTGAAGACGATCGTCGGCGACCGCGTAGCGACCACCCTGCCCAAGGACGCTGCTTCCTGGACCGAGAACGGCTTCGTCACCCTGGTCGTGGTCGGCGGTACCCCGAATTTGTACGTTCCGCTGCGTGAACCTGCCCTCGGCGTGGACTGCTGGGCGTTCAACCAACAGTCCCAGAAGCCGCCATGGAACAAGGCAGCCGTTCTCGCGGAGGCGATCCAAGCAGCCTGCTACGACCATCCGGCGATCCCGCAGACCGTCGCGCTCCCGACTGGCTACCCGGCGGCCCGGGTGCTCTCCGCCTATACGACGGGCGAGCACAGGCGGGTCCCGGACGACCCGTCCTCGTACGCCCGCTACTCGATCCCCGGGCTGGTCATCGCCTGGACGGAGGTGCCGTCATGAGCCGCATGTGGGCGATCCAGGAGGACACCCCGCACGGGCAGCTCCTCTCCTACGGCGGCAAGACGCTGATCCACAACAGCCGCGCCGAGCTGGAGTTCCTGCTGACCGGCCCGGTCCGGATCGTGCCCTGCCCGCCGAGCCTGCGCCCCGAGGACTGCCTGGAGATCCGCTTCCACCCGCGTTACTCGCACCACCAGTTCCCGCTTGTGAGAGAGGCCTACCGATGACCCGCAAGGTCCGAACCACCATGCAGCCCGACAAGGAGATCGAGGTCGGCGACGCCGAGTATCTCGACCTGAAGCGGCAGGGTCTCCTCATTGAGGAGAGCGTGCCGCCCCCGTCCGCGGCCCTGACCACATCCGCGAAGAAGCCCGGCACCGGCGCGGCCGGGAACAAGGAGAGCTGACCCATGGCCGTCACCACGACCAATCTGATCCAGGGCCCCGGAACCCTCTACACCGGCGCTTTCGGCGCCACGGAGCCCCTCGACACCGCCGTCAACACCACGCCGGCCGCGTCTGCGTGGACGGACCTCGGCGGCACCCAGGACGGCGCCAAGCTCAGCGTCGATCAGACGTACTCGGAGCTGGAGGTCGACCAGATCACCCTCCGCGTCGGCAGCAGGCTGACCAAGCAGGACTTCACGATCGAGACCTCGTTGGCGGAGCCGACGCTGGAGAACCTGTCGCTGACCCTCAACGGCGGCACCTCGGCGTCCGGGGCGGGCTGGAAGTCATTCGACCCGAACGTGACGTCGAGCGCGACGCAGCCGAACTACTTCGCGATCGTCCTCGACGGCTACGCGCCCGGCCAGTTCCGCCGCCGGATCATCGGCCGCCGGATGCTCAACACCGACTCGGTCGAGCTGTCGTACACGAAGGACAAGCAGACCCTGATCCCCATGAAGCTGGCGGGCCACTACGTCAGCAGCACGATCAACCCGTTCCACATCGTCGACCAGCTCAGCTAGGCCGACGCCCGGATCCTGTCCGTAGCGAGGAGCACGACCCATGGCATCCACCACACGCACCCGCCAGGCCACCGCCGCCGCCCGCAAGCGAACCGCCGCCAAGACCCCCGATGGCGGTGCCGACGTCGGCTTCGAACCCATCCGCATCGCCGCCGACGACGAGGTCGTCGAGGAGCGCGTCCCGCTCTTCTACATCGGCGACACCGAGTACACGATCCCCAAGAACATCCCCAAGGGCGTCGCCCTCCAGTACCTGCGGCAAGCCGGGGAGCGGGGCCACGAACTCGCGACCGCGCCCCTGCTGATCCGCGTGCTCGGCGAGGACGCGTACGAGGCACTGGAACAGTCCAAGGGCCTCACGGATGAGCAGCTCGAATCGATCGTCGACATCATCGTCGGACAAGCCCTCGGCAGGCAGGAAGGAGACAAGGGAAAAGCCCGCCGTGGCTGACACCGCTCCGCGACGCGATCGTCGAACTGCGGTGGCTGGAGGCGATCGAGGAACGGACCGGGCAGGTCATATGGGTCCTTGACCACGAGGATGACATCGACGCCGACTTCCTCGCGATCTACGGCATCGACCTTGAGCAAGCCGATGTGAGTGCCCGCCGCTACTTCGCACTTGCCTACCGGCTTCCTGCCTACCAGGGCGTGATGGCCGCCAGGCAGGAAGAGGAACGAGAAGACCGCCAGCCTGCACGGGCTACGAGCAACACCCCAACCCGCACGCACGACGCGCCGCAAGGACGCGCCGCCAGCGAGACCACCGAGGTCTCACTGACCCAGTTCCGGGCGCAGTTCCCCGGGCTAGTGAGCGTGGCAGAGGGAGGGTAGGACGTGGCCGGAGCCTTCCGGATCGCGGAGGGATACGTCGAGGTCACCGCCGACGAGTCCGGCTACGACCGAGCCATCGACCGCCTGAAAGCGAAGAGGACCCAGGTACGGATCGGCGTAGATCTCGACGACAAGTCAGCCACGGCCAAGCTGAAGGCGCTGATCAAGCCCCTCACGGTCAAGCTCACCGCGGACCTGGACGACAAGGCCGCCACCACTGCCCTGCGGCGTCTGACCAGAGACCGAACGGTCAGGCTCACGGCCGATCTCGATAGCACAGCCGCAGCGGGGGCACTGGCCAGCCTCACTCGCGACCGCACCGCCAGGATCACCGCCCACGTCGACAGCGCCGCCGCCAGTGCTCAACTCCACTTCGCAGACCGCACGGTCAACATCCTTGTCGACCTTGAGGAAGCCGCCCGCCGTCTCGCAGAAGCCCAGCTTGACGCGCTGACCCGCGACCGCACCGTGCGGGTCTTCGCCGACCTCGACACCCGAACTGCTGCCGACGACCTCGCACTGCTCACCCGGCAACGTACCGCCCGTATCACGGCCGATGCCGACACCCGCATCGCAGCGGACGACCTCGCACTCCTGACGCGGCCCCGCACGGTCAACGTCCGCGTCGATGTCGACGGCTCCGCCCTCCGAGTTCTGTCCGGGCTCGGCGGGGCGGCCGGATCGGCCGGAATGCTGTCCATGCGCCTGCTCGCGCTCGCCGCTGCCGCACTCTCGGCGCTACCGACCGTGGCCGCGCTCGGCTCCAGCATCGCGCAGATGGGGCCCGCCGCTGCCGTCGCGGTGCCCCTTCTCGGCGGTCTCGTTACCGCGGTGGCCACCCTCGCGGTCGGCCTGTCGGGGGTGGGAGCCGCGTTCAAGGCGGCCGGCCAGTCGTCCGGGCAGTCCGGCGCATCAGCGGTCGCGGCGGCCCGCGCGGTCGCGGAGGCGCAGATCAACGTCGCGCGGGCGTCCCGGTCGCTGAAGGAGGCGCAGCAGGACGCGGCGCGGGCCATCTCCGACGCCCAGAAGCGGGTGAAGGCCGCCGCCGAGGACGTCCGTGACGCCGAAGTACAGGCCGCGGCAGACCGGCAGGCCGCGCTGCGCCGGGTCGCCGACGCGGAACGTGATCTCACCGACGCCATCCAGGACGCCCGTCAGGCACAGGAGGATCTGACCGACGCGCGGAAGGAGGCCGCGGAGCAGCTCGAGGACCTGAACTCCCGGCTGGCAAATGCAGAGCTGGACCAGCGGCAGGCCGTCCTCGATGTCGCCGAGGCGGAGAAGGCTCTTGCGGCGGTCAAGGCCAAGGGTGCCAAGGCCACCGCCGAGGAGCTGGCTGAAGCGCAGCTCCAGTACGACAGGTCCGTCCAGCGGCTGAAGGACCAGCAGACCGAGACTGAGCGGCTGCGGGAGGACACGGCGGCGGCGAACGCGGCGGGTGTCGAGGGCTCCGAGACGGTCGTCAGCGCGCAGCAGAAGGTCGCGGACGCCCAGCGCAATGTCGGTGACCGGGCCAGGGATGCGCAGGATGCGCAGGCGGAGGCGGCGCAGACCGCTAAGGACGGCGCCGAGGCGGTTCGGGACGCGCAGGAGCGGCTCGCGGAGGCGCAGCAGGGTGTGGCGGACGCGCAGGTCCAGGCGGCCCGGCAGGTCCGCAGCGCTCAGGAGTCCCTCGCCGATGCCCATCGTGCTGTGGCGGCAGCCCAGGAGCAGGGCGTAGAGCAGACCGACAAGTACGCCGAGGCCATGGCGAAGCTGTCGCCGAACGCGCAGTCATTCGTCACCGCGGTCCGGGCGATGGGGCCCGCGTTCTCGTCGCTGAAGATGGACGTGCAGGACCGGCTGTTCCGAGGGCTGGACGACTCGGTCACCCGGCTGGGCACGGCGGCGCTGCCCGCAGTACGGGTCGGGCTGGGCGGCATGGCCGACAACCTCAACGGCATGGCCCGCGGCCTGATGGACACCTTCACGCGGCTGGCTGACCAGGGCCTGCTGACGCGGATGTTCCAGGGTTTCAACGACGGGTTCGCTCCGTTGCAGAAGATCCCGGGCCAGTTGGGGCAGGCGTTCGTCGAGTTGTCGATCGCCGCGTCTCCGGCGTTCCAGCGGATCACGGAGGCGATGGCCGGGGAGTCCGACAAGATCTCCCAAAAGCTGACGGACGCCTTCGAGGACGGCCGCCTGGAGAAGGCGATCGACAACGGCGTCGAGATAGCGAAACGGTTCGGCCGGGTCATCGCCGACGCGTTCGGGGCGCTGAAGAACATTTTCGGCGCGGCCTCTGCGGGCGGCGGGGACGCTCTGTCGACGCTGGGGGGCGCGTTCGCGGAGCTGCGCCGGGTGACGGGGCTGCCGGAGATGCAGGACGCGCTGGCCCGGATCTTCGGGGCGTTCAGTTCGATCGCGTCGCTGGTGACGGGCGTGGTGGGTGCGGCGCTTGCTGGGCTGGTGCCGATCATGGCGCCATGGGCGGATGCGGTCGCCGGGGTCGCGGACTTGGTGAAGGGCCCGCTGATGGGGTTCTTCACGTGGATCGGCGAACACTCCACGCTCGTGGGTTCATTCGCCACGGGGGTGCTGGCGATCGTGCTGGCGATGAAGGCGTGGGCGCTCGCCACGGGAGCGGTCACGCTGATGCACGGATTCCTGACGACGGCTGTCGGCACGCTGGCTGCGGCGTGGGCGGCGAGCCCGGTGGGCGTTATCACCCTGATCGTGCTGGGCCTGGCTGCCGCGTTTGCCTATGCCTGGACGGAGTCGGAGACATTCCGGGACGTCGTGAAGGGCGTCTGGGAAGGGGTGAAGGACTTCTTCGCCGGGACGTGGGAGTGGATTCAGACCTACATCATCGACCCGTTCCAGCGCCTGTACGACAAGCTCGTTGGGAACAGCATCATCCCGGACCTGGTCAACGCGATCATCGGCTGGTTCCAATCGCTGTGGACGCGGACGAAGGAGCTGTTCATCGGCCTGAGGAACTGGATCATCGACCTGTGGAACGGGCTGTGGACCCGCGTCCGCGATCGGTGGAACAGCTTCTGGAACGGCCTTAAAGCCGCTATCTCGGGCGCCTGGACGAGCTTCAAGAACAGCGTCTCCGGGCTGCGCACGTCGATCACGAACACATGGAACGGGCTGTGGAACGGCGCCCGCGACAAGGTCTCCTCGATCTTCACCACGATCCGAGGCAGGATCGGCGACTTCGCCTCCGCGATGAGGACCGCCTTCAGCAATCTCAAGAACGCGCTCGGCACCATCTGGGACGGCATCAAGTCCAAGATCAGCGCCCCGGTGAAGTACGTCGTCAACACGGTCTACAACAACGGCATCCGCACGATGTGGAACAGCATCGCCGGAAAGATCTCCTCCAAGATCACCTTGCCGACCATCTCGCTCGGCTTCAACAAGGGCGGCGTCGTCCCCGGCACCGGCAACAGCGACACCGTCCCCGCCATGCTCACCCCCGGCGAACGCATCCTCTCCACCGCCCAGGTCGCCCAGCTCGGCGGACAACGCGGCATCGACGCCATGCTCGGCAAGGACAAGCCCACCAAGACCGGCGGCGACCCCTCCCGGACCGAGGAGAAGCGCCGCTACCAAGGGCCCACCCAGCGGTTCGCTGAAGGAGGGATCGTCGGCTCCGTCACCTCCGCCATCGGAGGCGCAGTCAGCAGCGTCAAGGACTGGGCCAAGGACGTCGTCGTCGGCGGACTCAAGGCCGCAGCACAGAAGGCGATCTCCTCAATGGTCCGGCCGCTCATCAACTCCACTCCCGGCGGCGGCGTCGGCACCCTGATGAAGGACATGTCGAACAAGGCCCTCGATGGGATGCTCGGCTTCCTCGGGAACGAGGACAAGAAGGCCGCCGGTGGTCCCGCCGTGCAGAAGGCCCTGTCGTGGGTGCGTACGCAGAACGGGCTGCCCTATCAGTGGGGCGGCAACGGGAACCCCAGCTGGGACTGCTCGGGTCTGGTCAGCGCGGTCGAGTCCGTGATCCGAGGGGAGAAGCCGCACCGCCGGTGGGCGACTGGCAGCTTCGTCGGGAACAGTGGCCCGGCGGGATGGGTTCGGAATCTGAACTCCCCGTTCATGATCGGGGTCACGCACGCGGACGTTGGCCACACGGCGGGCACGCTGGCAGGCGTCAACGTGGAGTCGCGCGGCGGGGACGGTGTGATCGTCGGCAAGGGCGCCCGCTCCTACAAGGACAGCTTGTTCACCAGCCGGTGGGGCTTCGCGCCCGCGGCGAAGTACGACTCCGGCGGGCTTCTCCAGCCCGGCGCGACGATGGCGATCAATGCCACCGGTCGCCCGGAGCGGGTCCTCACGCCGGAGCAGAACGCCGTCTTCGAGCAGCTCGTCAGCGGCATCGGCGCGGGCGGCAGCGTGACCATCGAGAACATCACCGTCTCCGGCAGCTTCGACTTCTCCAGCCCGGCCGACCGGCGCGCCGCGGCGCAGGCGCTGGTTGCGGAGATGAAAGAAGCGATCCGGCTCTACGACAAGGCGAGGGCCCGCTGATGGCGCTGTACGGATGGGGTGATGTCCAGCTCGGGCGGATCCCGCTGCGGGAGACGTTCACTGTCTCCGAGTCCGGCGGCGACGGCCGGTCGCTGGACCTGGACGGGCAGGAGTCCTACCCGCCGCTGAGCCGCGCCGAGGTCATCGCGCGCCACGACGGGATCAACGCACTCATCGCTGGCCAGTGCATTCCTGTCACATTCACGGACAAGCCGGAGCGCAGCGGCTACTACACGGTCAAGTCGTCGGGGGCCACGTACACGGAGCAGCGCACGGACGTCGTCACCTCCACCTGGAAGGTCTCCCTGGACCGCGTCGGCTCCGATGCCGAAACCGACCTCCAGTCCCGCCTCACGGGCGCGGTGCGATTGAACGACTTCAGCCTGACCGGCGAGCGCTGGCACTCCCCGCCGATCGGCCACTACGGCTACTACACCGGCGCCACCAACGCGACCACCATGACCCGCACCGGAGCCGACGGAGCGATGACCGTCTACCGCGGTGTCCCCGCCGGCGTGTCCCCACGGTGGGGATGCGCACCCGCCGCGTACCTGACCGGCCGGGTCAAGGTGACGACATCCGGCGCGCAGGAGGTGTACGGCGTCGATGTGCCCTTGGCCGCGACCGGGTGGGCCCTGTCGAACGGCTTCGTCGACGTCACCCCCGGCGCGTCCGGGACGCTCGACGTGCAGGCGTACACGGATGGCGCCTGGCACTCGAAGTACTGGAACGTCTCCGTCGCCGGGAGCGCCTCAGCCATCACGACATGGGATGCGGCGACCCTGCTCCGCAACGATCCCGAGATGGCCATCCTCCGCCTGATCGGAAGCCAGAGCCCAGGCCGAACCACGCTCGACCTCACCCTGCGCCGCGGCTCCCGCACTGTCGAGGGCTACCTTCAGACCGGCACCGCGGCGGCCCTCGCCGTATACCGCAGCAGCCTGGAGACCAACACCAGCTTCGCCGCCTCCGGGTACGTAACCGCCACCGGCAACGACGGGGACGGCAACCGCTTCGTCGCCGGGTCCGCCCGCACGTTCACCGCGCACGCCAACGGCGGCCTGGCAAAGAACGCGGCCATCGCGCTGGACTTCTTCCTCGGCGTCTCTGCGGGCGGCGGCTCCGCAGTCTCCGGGGACGCCGCCACAGACCTGCGGAATCAGTACATCGCCTGCATGCCCGAAGCCGTCTACGGGGTGAGGAGGTAGACATGGCGGTTCAGGAGGTCCTCAAAGCCCTCGGCTCGTGGGAGATCAAGCTCCTCTCTCAGACGCCCCGCGATGTCCTCGACGCCCTCGACTACTTCGGGCACGTGGCCATCATCCCCGGGCGCCTGGATCCACTCCAGTACGGTGACAACCTCCTCGACATCGCCCGCTACGTCGGCGTGCTCCGCACGCGCACCGTCGGCGACGACGGCCGCACCAACGCCCCCCAGGACGACCTCTCCATCGGCGGGGTGGGGATGGCGTTCTGGCTCGGCGACGAGGACGGGAAAGGCGACGTCTACGAGAACGCCGTCGAACCCGCCTCCGCCTCCTTCGCCACCGCCGTCACCATGCTGCTCCCAGCGTCCGGCGCGGTCACCGCAGGCACCCTCTACAGCGTGACCGGCACCTACACCGGCCGCCACCGGTACGAGTCGCCCCGCGCGGCCATCCAGTACGTGTGCGACACCATGTCCACCACCAGCGTGCCCGTGTCCTGGCGCGTGAACGGGGACGGCACACTCGACGCCGGTCCGGACTCGAACCTGTTCGTCACAACCCCGACATGCGTCATCACCACCAAGGACGCCGGCGAGGACATGGCCATGCGCGCGCTGCCCGGCAGCGTGGACGTGACGCGGGATGTGGAGGACTACAGCACTCGCGTAGTGCTGCTCGCCGAGGGTGACGGCACGAGTATCGCCACCGGCAGCGCGGACGTGTTGCCTGCGACCTCGTACAAGAACATCCACGGCGGTCCGCTGAAGCTCACCCGGCTGGTGTCAGAGTCGGACACAGCGACCGCGAACGCCGCGGTCCGCGCCCAGTTGGCCCTGTCGCAGTTCACGTCGACCCGCAACGCGCTCAGCCTCAGCACCACCGACTATGACGTGCACGGCAGCTTCGTCGTCGGTGACCGAGTCTGGGTGTACGATCCCGACTCCGGGCTGATCGACACCAGCACAGAGATCACCTTCCGGGGCACCCGCATCAATCCGATCAAGCTCCAGGTGACCGAGACAGCATGGGCGATCACCGAGCAGTACACCGTCGCCTACCGCACCGCGGCCGGCATGTGGATCGACCTGACGCAGTACGTCGACTGGGAGACCGACACCACCTCCGCGGTGACGGTCGGGGACTTCTCCCGCCAGCTCACCAACAGCAGTACCGAGCCGGTCGGGTCCCGGCCGAACGCTGACACCTCGGTCCCGGGCCAGCCCGTCCTCATCGAGCCCTTCACCGGGGTCGCCTACCTCGACAACCGCGGCTTCACCCGCGCCCGCGTCATCCTCTCCTGGAACGCCCCGAACAACGTCGACGGCTCCACAGTGCTCGACGGGTCCCACTACGAGATCCGGTACGCCGTCGACACCGACATGATCTACCCGGCCACCTGGGCGTCGGTGTCCCAAGTCCGGTGGCAGGACCTACAGGTCTGGTCACAGCCGTTTGCCGCCCCGGACGGGGACTGGCAGACCATGGTCGTCAACTGGGATCAGACGACCGCACAGATCCAGGACCTGTCGCCCGGGATCGGCTACGACGTGCAGATCCGCGGCGTTGACACCACCGGCAACGCCGGCGCCTGGTCCCCGGTGACGACGTTCGTGGCGTCCGCCGACAACATCCCGCCCAGCACGCCGGCCGCGCCTTCGATGGCGGGGTCGCGGATCGCCGTGCAGGTCACCCATCAGCTCGGCAAGTCCAGCGGCGGTTCCTTCAACCTCGAATCCGACCTGGATCATCTGGAGATCCACGTCTCCTACGAGCCCGGCTTCACCCCGACCGCGGCCACCGTGAAGGGGAAGGCCGTCGCGAACGCGGGCATGATCCAGGCGCAGATCCCTGTCGTCTTCACCGCACAGGTGGAGGAGACCTCCGCCCGCTACGTGCGGGTCGTTGCGGTCGACAAGACCGGCAACAAGTCCGGACCGTCCGACGCGGCGACCGCGACCGCCCTCCTCATCGACGACGCCCATATTTCCGACTTGACCGTCACCAAGGTCACCGCAGGGACGATCACCGCTGACTGGATCATCGGCGCCCGCATCAAAACCGCCGACACCGGAGCCCGAGCTGAGCTGAACTCCGGGGGCATCGGCTTGTGGAACTCGGCCGGCGTCCAGACCTTGTACGCAGCCGCCGCGACCGGCGACATCACGATCGTCGGGCAGTTGAAGTCGGGCACCTCTGGCCGACGGCTGGAGATCAACCCGACCACCACCTACCTGCCGGAGATCCGCTTCTACCCGAGCACGGGCAGCGACTACGGCTACATCAACGGAGTCTCCTCGAATTCTGAGGTCAACCTGGGCCTGAACTCGTCGCCGTACGACGATGGCGGCGGAACCTCGGCCATCTCGCGGGTCTACCTCACGGCAGGGGCCGGAGCACGACTTGAGGTCGTCACACAGGCCGGGCAGCTCCGTCACGGCGGATACATCGAGGCGGGCGTCAACGCATTCATCCAAGGGTTCGAAACCGGCGGAGTCCAAGGCGGCTACTTCTACGCCGACTCCTCGCGCGGGCGAGTGGGATGGAACACGACCGATCCAGACGGCCAGTACTTTGACTTCACCAGCGGACGCACCCGACACGTCGGCCAGTGGGCGAACTACATCACGGCGTCCACCACCGAGGGCATCTTCACCGGCTCCGTCGGCTGGAACTTCGGCAGCGGCGGCACCAATGCCGTGGCCATCAGCTACGGCCCCACCATGGCCTCGACCATGATCCCCGTCTGTCAGTTCCGCTACCCGAATACCGCAATGCGCCAAGGCCAGGTCACCGCCAGTTCCACCAGCGGATTCACCTACGAACTGGCCTCGGCCGGCCCGAACGCGACGAACAACGGCAGCGTCGGGTTCTGGTGCTATCGCGTCTGAGAGAGGAGACCCTGATGGGAGCACGCGTCCGCACGGTGGAGTCCGTGGAGGAGCACCGGCACGGAGGAGCGGACTGCTGGCATGTCGTGACCCGGGCGGCCGACGGGCACGGCGTCACTCACCTGTTCCCGAAAGAGACGCTGGAGTGGCGGGCCGCTGAGTTCGGTATCGATCCGGACGATGTGGATACCCTGCTCGATCTGGTGCTGCATGAGGCGTTCATCGACGACGCTGCGGATGGGCCGCCGGTCGCGGTGATGGCCGCGCGCAGTACGGCGGAGGCGCGTCAGGCGCAGGCCGATCGCATCGATGCGGTGGTGAAGGCGGCACGGGAGACCATCATCTTCGACCGGGCCAAGACCAGCCCCTTGGACGTGATCCGGCAGCGGCCCGGGACCAGCGTCGCCGGTTTCCGTGCGAAACGGGAGATGGCCGACGTCGGCCGCTGGAGACGCCTGTACGGAGGTCTCCCTGTAGAACCCGATTCGAAGGAGGCATCCCGTGCCTGACACTCCGACGACCCGCCTCGGTCTCTACAAGTCGGCCTCGGACGGTTCTGAGGACGTCAACTACACGACCGATATCGGCCAGAACCTGGACAGACTCGATGCAGCGGCCGGCTTCCAGCCCGTCACGTCGACGACCCGGCCGTCGTCCCCGTACTCCGGCAAGCCGATCATGGAGACCGACACCTCGTTCCGCACGTACTTCTCCAACGGCACCGCGCCGGCGTCCGCGTCCTGGGTGCAGATCCCCAACAGCAGCTCCACGTTCAACGCGGACCTCGACCTGACCGGTGGCAGACAACTGAACATCGGGGGCTCAGGGTCGGCGGCGAGCATCGCCGTCCTCGCCTCGGCGGCAGGCGACGACATTCTGTCCACGCGGGTGTCTGGCGACACGCAGAACCGGCACCTGATCGAGGCGGACGGGACGACGCTGTGGGGCCCAGGTGGTTCTATCGCCCCGGACGTGAACTTGTTCCGGTCTGCTGCCAACACGCTGAAGACGGACGATTCGTTTGTGATCGGCGGCGATCTCCGACTGGTCGGCGGTGCCACCGTCTACCGGAACAAACCAGCCTCAGTTACGACCGTCGCGAACACGACCGCTGAGACGGTGGTCGCCTCGCTGACGATCCCCGCGAACGATGCGGTCGTCGGCGCCATCTACCGCATCCGGGTCGTCACTGGTATCAGCTTCCTGGCCAGCGCGACGATGACGTGGCGGCTCCGTCTCGGTGGTCTCGCTGGGACGCTGCTCGCGCAGATGGGCGCGACCACGCTCTCCGGGACGGCGCAGACGGACAAGGAGTCCTGCGTGGAGGCGGATGTGATCTGCGTGAGCACCGGGGCGAGCGGGACGTGGTTTGCCGCGTTCCAGGAGCGCCGGAACAGTACACAGACCGGATCGGTAGCGGACATCCAGATGAACTACTCGGACGGCACGGTGGTGCGGGACACCACGGCGTCGGCTGATCTGGTTGTGACGGCGGACTGGGGCGCGGCGTCCGCGTCGAACACGCTGACCGCGTACGCGATCATGGAGCGCGTTGCCTAGCCCGGCTCATTGCCCGCGTCCGCCGGGCTCGGCTGCGGCGTTTCGCGGAGTCGGGCGTTCTCTGCCTCCAGACCGGTGATCTGCCGTTCCAGGCTGGCGGCACGGGCTTTGAGGAGGACGTTCTCGTCGGCGAGTTCGCCGCAGCGCTGCCGAAATGCGGCGAGCGCGTCTTCCATGCTGACCTGCTGGCCTTGAGGCTGGTTCACGACGGCTCCTGTGGGTTGAGGGCCTGGTTCCAGGCGATGGTGTCGGGGTGGTGGTGGGTGGCGACGGCTGCGGTGAGCGCGGCGAGGAAGCGCCTCGGCGGCGATGCTGCCGCGTCGCTCGCCAGACCCGAACTCGCTGCACTGCCTCAGGAGGCGTTCGCCTGCCCGGTAGTGCTCCGGCCCCGTCATGACGCCCGCCCTTCAGCGTCGCCGCGCCCCGGGATGCCCGAGCTGTTCATTCCATGATGCGACCATGCCCACGTCCGCCGGGGCACGTGCACGATCTTGGCCCCGGCTTCCGCGCACCCCACCGTGAAGTGCCAGTCCTCACCACCCCGGTGGCCGCCGACGATGCTGCCCTCGGGCGGGTCGAAGAACCCGACCCGCTGCGCTAGTTCGGTCCGCACCAGCGTGGTGATCGTGGTCTGGTGCGGGGCCTGCGGGTTGAACTGCTTTCCGAAGTGGCCGAGCGGGTCATTGGCGGGCCACGGCCGGCCATCGGGGAAGTGGACCATGTAGTAGGAGAACACGTAGTCGGCGTGAAAGATCTTCGCCCCGGCGGCCAGCACCCGCAGGTGCTCCGGGTAGAACCAGTCGTCGCTGTCGAGGAAGGCAACCCACTCGGTCTCGACCGCGTCGAGGGCGCGTTGCCGGGTGACGGCTGCGCCGTCGCCGTTCTCGTCGATGGCGATGCTGATGTCGGCGGCCGGGAGCAGCTGCGCGCGCACCGACTGGACGGCCCGCACGAGCATGCCGTTCTCGACCCGGGCCGGGTGTGCGGGGATGCACACGGTGATCTCCCCGAAGGCGCTCATGGCCGCCACTTCTCGTCGTAGTCCGGGTGCGCGGCGAACGGCACCGCAAGGAAGCGGAGCGCGTGCCGCATGGTGTTGGTCGCGCCCGTCATCAGGTCGTACGGCGGAGTACCGGTCCCGGTGGCAGCAAGACTCCGCTCGGCGTCCTCGTAGACCGTGAGCACGGCAAGCTTGGCGTCTAGGTCGGCGAGCGCGGCATCCGGGCCGTTGGCGGCGATGTACTCCGCGTCCGCAGCCGTCAGGACCCCGCCGTCTCCGTTCCCTTCGAGCTCAGCGACCGGCCGCACCCCGAAATAGCCCGGCAGGCTGACGGGCGCCGACCCCGTGGAGATCTGCACGAGCGGCTTGCGCGGCTCGTAGAACTCGATCTCCGCCGTCCAGGGTCCGGCCGTCGCCGCGAGCGCAAGCGCCCGCCGCTCCTCGTAGCGGGCCCGCAGGAACTCCACGATGCCGCTCACCGCAGCACCCCCTGCGCCCACGCATACGCATCCCCCGGATTCGCCCGATACTCCACATGCGAGTACCGGAACAGCCCCACCAGCCCCTCCCGCAGGGCCGCAGGTGAGACGTTCTCGTACCACTCGCCCGGCAAAGGACGCGGACCACCCGACGCCCCGTGCTCCAGGCGCCCCGTCGACGCGCACGTCACGAACAGGGACTCCGGGCCGTCCGGCTCCAACGCCTGCGACGCCGTCCGCAGGAGCGCCGCCCACCGCTCGACGTGCTCCAGCACCTCCGTACACACCACCAGGTCGAACCGATCCCAGTCGGCCGGCCACGGCCCGGTGGCGTCGTGCACCAGGTCCACGCCGGGCCCCGGCTCTATGTCAAGGCCCGTCCACTTCGCTTCCGGCAGCAGATCACGAACGCTGCCGTTGATGTCCCGGCCGCCAAGATCCAGCACCCGCCACGGTGCCGTCAGATCCAGGCCAGAGGAATCGAGCTGCCGGGCCAGCCCGTCGCGCGCTTCGGGATGCATCAGTGCGGCGCCCTTCCCCACTTGCTGATGAACGTCTGCCGGTCCCGGCCCGCTTGTTCCGCAAGATCGGGCCGCTCGGCCGTGGATGCGTTCGGGCAGCGGTGTTCGACCGCGAGCCCGGGAACCAGGAGCGCCCCGCGTTGCTCGCGCGCACGCCAGTCGAGATCATCGTCCGAGTACCACCAGGCCATCGACTCGTCCAGGCGGAGCCTGCTCTCGCCTCGGAGCATGTAGGCGTACCCGCTGATCCGCTGCCGCAGGTCCACCGGCTCCGCCCGAGTGTGAAGGACCTGCTGCTGGCCGCCTGCCTGGTCCGGGTAGGCGAGCACCGCGGTCGTGGAACGCATCGCGGTCGACAGCGCGTCCACCCAGCCGGGCGGCACCACGACATCGGAGTTGAGGACGATCGCGTCCCATTCGTCGGTCGGCGTGGCTTGGGCAGCGCAGTTCAGGCCGAGGTTCCACAGGAGGCTGATGTTCGGCGGGTCGAGGGCCACGTACAGGACTCCGACCTTGCCGTGCCACTGCTCGGGGTCGATCGGCGGCGTCGATCCGTTGTCGACCACGATGACCCGGTCCACCTGGTCCACCACGGAGTTGATGCAGTCGGCCAGCATCTCGTGCCGGTCGCGCGTCGGGATGATAGCGGCACGGTGTAGGGCGGTCATGGGGCAACCTGCTTGCTTGGTGCCGTGGTCTGCGTCGTGAAGTCGTGGACGGCGGTCAGCCAGCCGAAGCGGTCGCCGCAACGGACGAAGAGCCTGCGGGGCCTAGGCATCGGCGCTCCAGATAGTGCTGTGGGCTCTGTCGGTCTCCTCGCGCAGGGGTGCGTACATGTAGATCGCGAGACTCTTCCTCCAGTGGTCGCCGACGATCGGGTCCGGGTGTCCGTGCCACGACTCCGGACCGCACGCGAACAGCACGGTCCGGTTGAACAGCGGCTCGACTGCGACCACCTGCCCAGTGCCGAGGTGCAGGACGCCGCCCCACTCGGCAGCCCACTCCTCGTTCAGGAAGACGAGCAGATTGAGACGGCGCTCCAGCCGGAGTGTCGGGTGAAACGAGAAGTCGCGGTGCATCGCCAGCCGACCGCCTTCGCCGGTCATGTGCATCCCGCCGCCGAGATCGTCCGCCGTGAGCGGCCCGATACCAGTCGCCCTCTCCAGCGCGCGGCAGGTCTCCGCGGAGCGGGCCGTCTCGAAGAAACTGCGCGTGGCCGGGCCCCACATGTTCGAGGCGCCGGCGCGCTTCCCGATCTCCTTCGGGTCCGGGTAGGTGATCCACCGTGGGTCATCGCCGGGCGGGAACTCGGCGGCGCAGGCGCTTAGCAGCGCTGGGTCCCACAGCCCGTCGGCGACAACGTGCGGGAACGGGGCCGCGGTACCGAATCGCTCCGGGCTGATGCAGTCCAGGTCAGGCGGCACGGGCGTTCTCCTTTGCGTGCAGGGCTGCGATGAGCAGGGAGTCGGGGGTGCCCATGTCCGACCACAGGCCAGGGGCCTCCCGTACGTCCATCAGCCCGCACCGCAGGTAGGCGTTGTTCAGGTCGGTGATCTCTAGCTCGCCCCGGGCTGAGGGCGTCATCGTGCGGATGAACTGGAAGGCGTCGGTGTCGTACACGTATAGGCCGGTCACTGCGAGATTGGACGGCGGATTCGTCGGCTTCTCCACGATCTGCTCGCTGCCCGGGTCGTAGATCCCGAAGGCTTGCGGCCGGTCGGTGGGGCTGGTGAAGATGGCCGGTTCGCTGGGCATCGCGGGCATGGTGGAGAAGTAGTTGTCGCCGAGGATCACCGGGAACAGGCCGTCCACGTACCCCTCAGCGAGAGTGAGCGCCCCGGCGATCCCGTCTGGCCGTTCCTGCACCCGGTAGGTGAAGCCGCCGCCGAGGAGCTGTGCGAAGCCGCCGACTTGCTCGCCGCCGGTGACGATGAGGATGTCGTCGACGCCCATGGCGCGGAGGGTGGCTATCGGGTAGTAGATCATCGGCCGGTCGTAGACGGGCAGCAGGTGCTTGTTCACGACGCGGGTGGTGTCGCCGAGGCGGCTGCCGCGTCCACCGGCGAGGATGACGCCTTTCATCCGAGGACCGCCTTCTCCCAGAAGGGTGCGAGGGCGCTGATCGTGAAGCGGCGGGCGTGTTCGTGGGCGGCGGCGCCCATCTCTGCCCGCGTCTCGGGCTCGGTGGCGAGGGTGCGGAGGCGCTGGGCCCATTCGTGGTCGCGGCGTACGAGGTAGCCGGTGACACCGTGCTGGACGAAGTCCTCGTACGGGCGGACGGCGGAGGCGACGACGGGGATGCTGAGGGCGGCGCATTCCAGGGCTTTGATCGCGGATTTCGACTGGTTGAAGACGTGGGGTAGGAGCGGTGTGACGCCGATGTGGTAGTCGATGGTCCGGTAGTAGTCCTCAACACTCCGCTGCCAGCGAGTGAAGCGGCGGCGGGGTGCGCGGAGGAGTGCGCCGTAGTCGTTGCCGATGCAGTGGAGTTCCGTCTGTGGGTGACGTTGGAGGAAGCGGCGTATTTGCTGGTCGGCGTGGCCCCAGTCCATGTTGTGGGTGGCGGAGCCGCCCCAGCCGATGGTGATGGTGCCGTCGGTGCGCTGGCGTGGGGTGTGGTCGACGAGCCAGTCGGGGATGGCGTTGGGGATGATGTGGACGTTGGGGTTCCACTGGCGGACGATGTTGGCGAGCGGCTCCGTCGTCACCGTCACTGCGGCGGCGACCTGGATGTTGCGGATGATGTTGTCGCGGATATCCGGCCGGCCGTAGTACTGGTGGGCTTTCGGGCTGCGGTGGTCGATGTTGAAGAGGTCGTCGTCCACCTCGTAGATCAGTTTGCGGCCTTCGGCTGCGAGTTGCTGCCACAGGATGCTGGGGTTGGGGTCGCAGACGCGCTGGCCGATGACGGTGACGTCGCGGTTGTGGCGGACGGGCTGGGGGAGCCGGGTGCCGTGGTGGGTGGCGTAGCCGCGTGCGGCGAGTCCCTGCATGGGGAGTTGGGCGCGGTAGTAGCCGCAGCCTGCGTTGTCGGCTGCCCAGGCGAATACGTCGAGGGTGGGTATCGCGGCGAAGGGGTCGCGCCAGCTTGGGCCGCGTAGGGCGAGTGGGGTGTTGTAGGCGGGGTGGGCGGGCGCGATGGTCTGCGCGGTCATTGACTTGCTCCGCCGTTGCGGGTAACCCGCCGAGCAGCTTTGTCGATGAGTCGGTTCACCTCAAGGCGCTGCGTTTCTGTGAGGTCGCCGGTGATGCGGATCTCCACTTCCGGCGCCGGGCTGCCCGGCTGATGGAACTCCGCGATGTGAGAGGTCAGTGCCCGTCCCGCAGACTGTTCGCTGGTGTGGTCGAGGGACAGTGCGCCGTCGCAGGTGTCGGTGCCCCAGCAGCGGAACACCCACCGCTGCCCGCCGTGGTCGGCCCGGTACTGCTGGACCACCAAGCCGCTGTAGGCGGAGGGGTTGGCGTTCTTGCTCATCGGCTGCTCCGCACTGTGGTGGGCTGGTAGTCGTGAGTGACGGGTCCGTGCGGGGCGAGCATGAAGAACGCGAACAGGCAGCCCAGGACGTGGCAGATCACGGTCACGGCGTGGGCCTCTCTCCGGCGTCGGGACGACGACCACCGCGGGGCACGGTCTGCAACTCCCGTGCTCGCGCGAGGTTGGCGTCGGTGAATCCGAACGGGCGGAAGAGATCGCACCTCGCGCACCGCCCGTAGGTGTCGCTGTCGAGCACGGGCCTCACGCACACGCAGGTCGAGTGGGCTCGCTCGATCGACGAGCAGCCGTGATGGAAGAGGCCCCTCTCGCCCTGCCACCAGCGGGCGCGCGGACCGTTCCACTGGTGCGAGAAGTTGACGGCGTCACCCTTGCGGTCGCGTCCGCCGCACCACGCGCAGCGGGTCAGGAGGCGACGTCGCCTATTCTGGTACGGCCTGAACTGGATCTTCCAGTGGTGGACATGCCAGCGCCACGCACGCGAGAACCGCCAGGTGCCATCACTGCGTTGGACGCGCTTCCCGCACTCGGAGAGGCCATCGCGTCCGCCCGGCTCGCGATGCCACACAGTGATCAGGGAAGGCCAGTAGTAGTCCCGGCCGTTGAGGCGCGAGAACGCGCTGTAGCTGGAGGGGCGCCACCAAGGGAACGCGCCGTCCCGGTGAGGTGGATCGTCCTGACACGCGGAGACGCAGTCGTGGTGGAGGCGGATGCGCCACCGCACGGACGCGTGGCCTGCTGCTGGAAGGGGCGAGCGCTGGGGCCAGGGGCGGCGGATCTCGAACGCGACGGTGAGCGGGTCATGCATGGCTGCTCCTGTGCGGGTGTGGCGCGGGTTGTGGACGGCAGGGTCAACCCGCACGGAAGCCCCTGCCGTCAGCCTCTGAGCGAAGGCTGCCCGAACTGTAGCCTACGAATCACAGGCACACGCGTACGTCTAGGCTACGATTCCAAGGAGGCGTGGCGGTAGGAGGAACCCATGGCCTTCCCCGACGGCATACAAACGGTCACCGTCACCGCCGGAACCAGCGGCTACCGCACCCTCGCAGGACGCATCCCCACGGGCACCCTCCGCTTCACCCCGTCCGTAGCCCGCGTCGTCTCCGCCGAACACGGCGTCATCGCCCTCGGCAGCGAAAACGCCACCATCGGCGCCTCCGGCGACTTCACCGTCGAACTCCTCGCCACCGATGCCGACGGCTTCGAACCCTCCGGCTGGACCTACCGAGTCGACGAGAATTTCACCAACGCGCCCGGCCAGGCGTGGAACATCAGCCTCCCCGCCGCCGCCCCGACCGTCGCGCTACCGGGCCTCATCGAGGTGGAGTCCTCCACCGGCACCGTGTCCATGCCCGCTGTCCTCTCCGTCAACGGCGAGACCGGCATCGTCAACCTCGACGCCGCGGACATCGGCGCCCCGCCCACCTCCCGCCAGATCCTCGCGGGCACTGGTCTCACCGGCGGCGGTACCCTCACCGCCGACCGCACCCTCACCGTGGCCTTCGGCACCACCGCCACCACGGTCTGCGCCGGGAACGACGGACGCCTCACCGACGCCCGAACCCCCCTCGCGCACGCCGCAACTCACAGCGTCGGCAGCAGCGACCCGGTCGCGGTCACTCAGGCCCAGGTCACCGGCCTCTCCGTCGCCCTTGACGCAAAGGCATCTCTCGCTGGCGCCACCTTCACCGGCGACCTCACCGTCAACGGCGCCGACCTCGCCGTCCTCGGCACCGGCAAGGGCTACCGATTCCGCCGCGGCGGCGGCGCTCTTGACCTGGAGGCCGCCGGCTCAGACCTCCTGATATCCAACTGGTCCGGCGGCGACTTCACGGGCACCCAGCACTCCTACCTGCGGCTCTCGGCAGATGCCCAGAACGTGCAGCTTGAGGGGAAGTTCGAGTCGGTCACGGCGCTCTACGGCGGCGCCGTCCACACCCTCGACCCAACCACCGGCGTCGCGTCCCTCGGCGGCAAGAACGGCCTGACCGCTCTCCGGCTGGCGGGGTTCAAGGCCAGCGCCGGCGCCCCGTCGACGGGTGCGTGGACGGCCGGTGATGTGGTCCTCGACTCGGCCGGCGGCTGGCATCTGTGCACCGCGTCGGGGACCCCCGGTACGTGGACGTGACGACTTCAGAGAGAGGCAGTTCTATGGCGACACCCCTGACCCCGGACAAGTTCGTCGCGATCCTGAAGGCCGAGGGCGTGCGGATCAGCGAATACCCGGGCTGGCGTGCGCGCGAACGGGATGACGAGACGGGCAAGGCTTTCGGGCCGGTCCACATGGTCCTGAACCATCACACGGCGGGCAGCAGTTCGCGGGATGTCGTGGCGAAGAGCGGTGTGGCCGGTCTGCCGGGCCCGCTGGCGCACATCTACCTCGCCAAGACCGGCGTGGCCACCATGTGCAGCGCGGGCCGCGCGAACCACGCGGGGACCATGGCGCGCAACGCGTACGACAGCTTCCTCAACGAGCGCACCGTGCACCCGAAGCCGTTGAAGTCCACCGGCACGGTCGACGGGAACGACGTCAGCTACGGGATCGAGACGGAGAACCGCGGCGACAACAAGGACACCTACCCACGGGTCCAGTACGACGCGTGGGTGCGGATCAACGCGGCACTGTGCCGGACCTACGGCTGGTCGGGGGAGTCCTGCGCCGGGCATCTGGAGACCTCCGTCGAGGGCAAGGTCGACCCGCGCGGCCCGGTCGAGGGTTATGGAGCGCGCGGTCGGTTCGTGTTCTCGATGGGGCAGTTCCGCAAGGACGTGGCGGAGCGGTTGAAGCATCCCGCGTCCTGGTCGCCCGGCACGACGACGCCGGCGCCGAAGCCCACCCCGAAGCCCACCGTCGAGGATCGTCTCGGCGCACTGGAGAAGCGCGTCACCGCGCTGGAGAAGAGGTAGATCATGCCCGAGTTCACACTGCCCGACGACGCCGAGACCGTGGTGAAGACCGCCGCCGCCTACGCCCGCGACCTCGCCGAGCGCGTCATCTGGACATTCCTCGTCGCCGCCGGGGGCGTCGCCCTCGCCGCCGGACCTGGCGATATGTTCTCTGCATCCCTGTGGGAGACCGTCGGCGTGGCCGGACTGGCTGCGGTCGGCTCCCTCATCAAGGGCGTGTTCGCCCAGTTCGTCGGCGTCAAGAACTCGGCGTCCACTGCCTCGGGTGTCTAGGTGAGGTGCCGTGCAGTGCGGCGGCTGGCCCGCGTGCTGGGCCGCCGCGGCGCGATCCTCCTCTCGTACGGCACCGTGTGGGCGCTGTACGGGTACGGGCAGTTGATCTCCCCGCAGCCGGATCAGCGCGGTCTGACGCTGGCCGTGCAGCTGCTGCCCTTGGAGGTGTGGGGCTGGCTGTGGATGGTGTCCGGGATCATCGCGGTCGCGGCGGCGTGGATGCCGCAAGGCGTGGACTGGCCCGGTTTCCTCGCCCTGCCGTTGATCGTCCTGCCGTGGATGGCCAGTTACCTCGCGTCCTGGCTGCAAGGCGACTTCCCGCGCGGCTGGGTGGCCGCTGCGGTGTGGGCGGCGATTGCTGTACCGGTGCTGGTAGTGGCGGGATGGCGTGAGCCTCCCCGCATGAAGAGAGTGAGCGGCCCATGACGGCTGTGGACACGTGGGTGCAGGCCGGGCTGGCGGCGGTTGGGGCGATCGGCGGTGTCGTTGCCGCTCGTTCCGCCCGCCGTACCAAGCGGCAGGAGCGGCGTGACGATTTCACCGCGGTGACCGATCGGATGGATAGGGAGATCAAGCGTCTGGAGACGCGGCAGACGGAGCAGCAGGAGCAGATGACCGGGCAGGGTGCGGCGATCGCCTGGCTCGTCGATGACCGGCGCAGTCTCGTCGGCTACATCCGGGGTGCCGGGCTGGAGCCTCCGGCGCCACGTCCGATTCCGGACCGGGCCCGCCCGTACCTTGACCACATCGACGTGTGAACTGGACCGGTGGTCGTGGTGACCACCGGTCGGGGGCGATTCATCCAACCGAAAGAGGCAGAGGAAATGCAGAGTTGCCGGTCTCCCGAAGGGATGGTCGTCGGACTGGTCGACGCCATCATCGGCATCGTGCGGTACCTCGCAGTAGCCGACCTCACCACGCTACCTGTGCAGGAGGCGTTGGCGGATCTGTTCGAAGATCCCGACTTCCGGAAAATTCAGGACGCAAGACGCGAGTAGTCCCCGCCCCCTGCCACGGTCACCATGACCGTGGCAGGGGGCGTTCTGTCGTTCCGGTATGACGATTCCACCCACACGGGGGGCGCGCGCCGTGATCGCTGTGCGTGCGCCTCTGCTGCGCCGCTATCAACAGAACATGATCAAATCTGTTGTGCGCGGCCTCGCTGCCGCTGCTCTCGCTGCTACGTCCCTCGTCGTCATCCCGTCGCCCGCACAGGCCGCCGAGTCCGCCCGGATCGGCGTGGCGGTGGGTCTGCTGCCGGTCGCGGCCGAGGACCGCACCGGCTACACCCGCGACGCCTTCAAGCACTGGAACGCGGGCCTGAACCCGACGGACGGCTGCAACACGCGCGCCGAGGTCCTGATCGCGGAGGCGGTGGCCGCTCCGACAGTCGGCGCCCGGTGCGCGCTGTCGGGCGGGGAGTGGACGTCGTACTACGACGAGAAGCTGGTGACGGCGGCGGGGTCGCTGGATATCGACCACATGGTGCCGCTGGCGGAGGCGTGGGACTCGGGGGCGGATGAGTGGACGCCGGCCCGGCGCGAGGCGTACGCGAACGACCAGGGCCAGGCCTCGTCGCTGGTCGCGGTGACTGCGGCGTCGAACCGGAGCAAGTCTGACCAGGATCCGGCCGAGTGGCTGCCCCCGGCGGCGTCGGCCCTGTGCCGGTACACCGCAGAGTGGACGGCGACGAAGCTGCGGTGGGGGCTTGCGGTCGACGCGACCGAGCAGGCCCGGCTGCTGCATCTGGCGGCTGGCTGCACGGACACGGTGGTCGAGTGGGAGGTCGCGTAGGCGCTTGGCCCGCCTGTCTGTTGGGGGCGGGGCCTAGGATGGTTGCCACTGCCGGAAGGGGGACACCATGGCCCGGGTCATCAAGTACGGCGATGTGCTGATGGTCGCCAGCGGAGCGATCATGCTCATCGCCGCCCAGCCGCACTTCGGTTGGTGGTTCGGCTGGGGTGTCGCGGCGTCGGCCGTGGCCGCGTCTCACATCTATCGCGCCCGCCTCGCCCGCCGCTGACCCGCCGGGAGCCGCCCCTCTCGCCTCGGGCGGGAGGGGCTTTCGTCGTGTCCCGGTACCCTCAGCCCCATGATTCGCGCTGTGATCTTCGACGTCGGCGAGTGCCTTGTGGACGAGACCCGGGAGTACGGCACCTGGGCCGACTGGCTGGGCGTACCCCGCCACACCTTCGCCTCCACGTTCGGCGCCGTCATCGCCCAGGGCCGCGACTACCGCGACACCTTCCAGGAGTTCCGGCCCGGCTTCGACCTCTATGCGGAGCGTGAGCGCCGTGCCGAGGCGGGCAAGCCGGAGTCCTTCGGGGAAGAGGATCTCTACCCCGACGTCCGCGACGCGCTGGCCACCCTGCGCGCGGACGGGCTCTGGCTCGGTATCGCAGGGAACCAGACCGTCCGCGCCGGGACGCTCCTCCGCGAGCTGTTCAGCACCGACGTCGACCTGATCGGCACCTCCGACGACTGGGGCGCCTCCAAGCCGGACCGCGCGTTCTTCGACCGCGTCGCCGAGGCCGTCCCGGCCGAACCCGGCGAGATGCTGTACGTCGGCGACCGCGTCGACAACGACATCGCGCCCGCCCGCCAGGCCGGGATGCACACCGCGCTCGTACGTCGCGGGCCATGGGCGACGATCCAGTGGCGGTCCGAGCAGGCGCAGAAACTGCCCACGTTCCGCGTCGACAGCCTCTCAGAGCTTTCCGGGGAGATCCGTCACTTCAACGAGCAAGCGCGCTGACCGTCGTAGACCATCCGTACAGCCGGTCGTCCAGCTCGCGCACGCACCGCTCGTGCTGGTGCGGCGCCAGAGTCCGGCGGACCTCCCGGACGCGGTCCATGCCCATCGCGTACCAGGTGCGCTCCAACTGATCGAGGGCGCGTACCGCGTACCGGCAGGCGGCCTCGGGATCGCCCGCAGCGGCCTCGACTGCGGCCAGGTCGCCGAGGATGACCGAGCGCTGCTTCTCCTCGGCCGGATCGAGGGCGTCGAGAACACCGAGGAGCGTGGCACGGGCCTGCGGCAGATGCCCGGCTGTGAGCTGGGTGTTCCCCTTGAAGGCGGCCAGCCGGACTGGGGAGAACCAGTCCAGCCAGAGAGGTGAGGGGTGAAGGCTCCCCTTGGTGAGGACGTCCTCGGCGTGGCCGATCAGGTGCAGCGCTGTCCTAGCGTTGCCGCACCGGGTCTCGCACTCCGCTTCGACCGCGTCGAGCCATGCGAGCAGTTCGGCGGACGCCGGGCCGCGCCGGGCGTAGGTCCGCGCGGCCACCATCCGCTCCACTGCCGCATCCCGGTCGCCAACCCATCCTGGAATGAATGCGGTGTGGGCGAGGACCCCGGCGCCGAGCAGCGCGTCATCGGCTTCGCCCGCAGCCTGAAGGGCACGGACCAGAGTCTGCTGCGCGCGGTCGGCGTCCCTCAGGTCGAAGAACTCGATCCGCCCGGCCAGCAGCCAGGCCTCGGCGAGCGCCGCCGCTACCCGCTGCCGGGTCTGGCCGGCCGTCTCCAGCAGCAGGGCGCAGCCAAGGGAGGCATGCGCCAGAGTTGCCGGGTGCAGAGTGGCGGGAGCGACGGACCAGTACAGACGGCGGTGCGAGCGGGTCACGGCCTCGTAGTCGTCGGCTGCGGTGGCGGGCTGCATGGCGACGGCCTGCGTAGGGACGGCTGCCAGGCCCACCGCCGCTGCGGTGGCCGCGACGACGGCACGGCGACCGGGGTCGAGCCCCGCACCGCCAGGCCGGGTGAATCCGAGGGATTCCAGATCCTGTCCGAGGATGCGCGTGAGAGCCTGAGCTACCTCGGGCTGCGGCCACGGCGGGGTGCCGGATTCCCAGCGGCGGACCTGCCGGACTCCGACACCGAGGGCATCGGCGAGGCCCTGCTGAGATTGGTATCCGGCAGCGATCCGTGCTGCTTTGAGCCTCGCGTTGCTCTCGGACTTGGCCACTGCTGCTCCTTCGGCGTGGAGTTCAGCGTCAAGTGTCGCCCAGAGTCCTGCTATTGGCTACAGGTCACCTCAATAGCCCTATGGAAGTCCTCTTTTGGGCACCGAAAAGACCTGTCAGAGTCCTCGGATTCCTGTTGCTGGAGGGCCAATGTTGATCGCACCCGAACCCCACGGTGCCAGGAGCCCACCATGCCGACGCCCTTACCCACCATCGCAACATGCGCACTATTCGAAGCCGGACGCGACTGGGATGCCATCCGCGTGCCGCGCAACCTAGGCGCAGGCGCCATGGCGGTCCTCGGCGCCCGCTGCGGAGCCGTGGTGGAAGACCCCCGCAGTGCGGTCCTCTACTTCTTCGTGCCGACCGAGTCTGCGCAAGCCTGGGAGATGGAGAGCACCCGCGTCCTGAGCCTCGGGTCGAGCGTGACGATCCCGCCGCACCGTCGTACGGAGGGGCCGGGCCCGCACTGGCGGATGTGCCCGGGTGACGACGGCTGGCTGACCGAGCCGAACGCACTCCGGGCAGCCCTTGAGGACTGTACGACCAGCGGCAGGGCGGAGGAGTCGACATGAGCGCAACGGTCCACGACATCCCGGCCGAGGCGCTGGCGCTGCTCGCGCTCCCCGTACTGGCCGCACTCACGCCGGACCAGGAGCGAGGCGCCGTCTGCGTCTGGGGCCGGAGCGAGGCCCCGCTCAACGCGAAGACGGCCATCAACCTCGGCGAGCAGCAGGCAGATGACGGGCGCCACTGGTTCCCCCGCGCCTGCCACCCCCACACCAAAACCCACGCCTACCGCGCACTGCTGGACCACGCCCCCCTCTGCGAGCAGTGCGTCGACAACGCCAACGGCTGCGAGATCGGCGTCACCCTACGGCGACTGATGCGCGAGGGACGCCGATGACCTGCCAGCGATGCGGTGAACCGATCCGGCCCGGCGAGGACTACGACCAGCTCGACAACCCCGGCGAGACCCGAGGCGGCTGCACCATCTACCTCCACAAGCCGCCGTGCCCTAGCACCCACACGCGGACATACCCCGAGATCCGCCAATGACCACCTCCCGCCCCCTGGGTCGGCGGGGGCGGGAGGTGACCAGCCCTACCCTGCGGGTCGCACTCGGGGTGGGTGGGGCGTGCTGAGCCGTCCCGGTGTGCTGGGCATGGCAGGACACCGGGACGGCGGCCGGCCGTCAGCGCACGAGGACGGCGAGCGGCACGTCCAGGGCATCGGCGACGAGAAGCAGGTCGACCAGATCGGGTGCTGTGGCCGCGGTCTCCCAGCGGTGGACGGTTTTGTGGTCGCGGCCGATGCGCTCGCCGAGCTGGATTTGGGAGAGACCGTGGGCGCGGCGGGTTTCGCGGATGCGTGCCCCGATGGCCCGGCGGCGGGGGTGCACCCAGTCGGGCATGGGGTCGAGTGGCACCCGACCAACGTCGAACGATCTTGACCGAAAGTCTTTACCGTCTGTGGTAAATCTGAGGCTCTTGGGTGGTGGGACGATGCATACATCCACCGGCCAAAACTCAACAGAGCGTTACGAAAGCGCACGGGGTGTGATTAATTTGCGGCACATGCCTCTTGCATTAACCCCCGGGCATGGGTGGAATGGGAGGACCCTCCACCACTTAAGCCCGGCACGGACGCACTGCAATTGCGCCCGTGCCGGACAGGCCGTCCCCTGCTCACGCAGGCTTCGCCGCTTGCGGCGTGTACCCCCCTGCGGGGCAGGCGGACGGTCTTAGGGTCCCCTCTGTTGCGTGATCACGTACACAGCTTCTTCGACATTTGCGGAGAAACTGTGCGTGCCACGCGTCAAGTGGGATCGTTAGACCGTATGCCAGAGCGGGGGAAGGCCCCACCCCCAGGTGGATCTCCCGCCCTGGCCCGGTCTCAGATCAGGAAGGCCCCCGCAGAGAGAGTCTGCGGGGGCCTTCCCTTGTGCTCGTACTGGGAGATAGATGGGAAATAGACCGCCCGAATGCCCCTGAGTCATCTCTAGTAATCCCCAGTTATCTCCACTTGTCGCTAGACGAGGCGGATGGCTGCATGTTGCGGCAGGTGAGCCCGAGACGACCCCAAGAGCCACGCCGAGCGGCCAATGGATGGGTCACACGGGCATCCTTCAAGGGCTTCCGACCTGCACAAATCCTTACAGCGCTGCGCCCGCCGGCTTCACCATCTGCCGGACCGTGCGCCCCTTCACGAACTCGCCCACCGCGGTCATCTCCCACTCCCCGGAGTACTGCTTGATCAACTTCGCCATCATCACCCCGGTCTGCGGCTCCGCGCTGGTGAGGTCGAAGCGGACCAGTTCCTCGCCGGTGCCCGCGTCGATCAGCCGGCAGTACGCCTTCGCGACCTCGGTGAACTTCTGGCCGGAGAACGAGTTGACCGTGAAGACCAGGCCCGACACCTCCTGGGGGAGCCGGCCGAGGTCGACGGTGATCACCTCGTCGTCGCCACCGCCCTCACCCGTGAGGTTGTCCCCGGAGTGCCGGACGGAGCCCCCCAGGATCTGGAGCTTGCCGAAGTAGCAGCTGTCGAGGTGATTGCGCTGCGGGCCGAACGCGATGACCGAGGCGTCCAGGTCGATGTCCTTGCCCCGGTAGGCCGGCTCCCAGCCGAGGCCCATCTTGACCTGGGACAGCAGCGGGCGACCGCCCTTGACCAGCGACACCGTCTGATTCTTCTGGAGACTGACCCGGCCCTTGTCCAGGTTGATCTTCCCGCTGCCCGGCGCGGCGGCCGGAGGCGCGGGCGGGGCGGGCGGGGCCGCGGGGGCCGGCGGCGCGGCCAGCCGCGGATCCACCGGCAGGGACGGGACCGTCGGCGTGACCGGGGCCTGGGCCGGCGGCGGAGCCGTCTGCTGCTGGGGCGGCGCCGCGGGCGCGGCGGGCTCCTCGACCGTGACACCGAAGTCCGTGGCGATCCCGGCCAGGCCGTTGGCGTACCCCTGGCCGACCGCGCGGGCCTTCCAGACGCCGTTGCGCCGGTAGACCTCCACGATCACCAGCGCCGTCTCCGCGCCGAGCTGCGGCGGCGTGAAGGTGGCCAGCACCGCGCTGTCGTCCGCGTTGCGGATCGTGGCCGTGGGCTCGATGCCCTGGAAGGTCTGCCCGGCGGCGTCCGGGCTCGCGGTGACCACGATCTTCTCGATGCCCGGCGGGACGGCCGCCGTGTCCACGATGATCGCGTCGGGGGCCGTACCGCCGCCCGAGCGATAGGTCACACCCGGCCCATGGGGCTGGTTGTAGAAGATGAAGTCGTCGTCGGAGCGCACCTTGCCGTCGGCGGTGAGCAGCAGGCCCGATACGTCGAGCCGCACCGGGGCGGAGACGTCCACCGTCACACGTGGGGCGGCGAGAGGGATGTTCGAGCCGGGGGTCATAGCTGTCATGCCCGATGAACGAGCGAGTACGTTTTACCGTTCCCTTACCAGGCGGCCGATCGGGTCACATGCCGTGGTTCGGGCTGCCGCGCTCGCTACCGGGGAGGCAGGGAGGAGGGCGGGCGCGGCAGCCCGGTCCGGGGGGAGGCCCGGTCCGGGGGAGGAGGCCCGGTTCTGGGGAGGCCCGGTTCTGGGGCGGTGGGCATCAGGCGGTTGTCGTTCGTTGTTCCTCGGTTGCCGGTGGGTGGTCGATCAGGGGATCGACCACCCACCGGTCTACGGAACGACCACGATCTTCCGGCCGATCCCCGCCGCGAACTGTTCGAGCGCCTGCGGGTACTGCTCCAGGGGCAGACGATCACTGATGAACACTTCCGGATCGAGCACACCGTTGGCGAACAGTTCCGCCGCCCGCTCGAAACTGTGCAGCACGGCCATCGAGCCGGTGATGGTGATCTCCTGGTTGTAGATCCGGTACGGGTCGATGGTGACCCGGGTCGCGTAGTCGGCGACGCCGAACTGCAGAAACGTCCCGGCCTTGGCGACCCGGTCCAGGCCGTCCTGGATGGCCGCCGCGTTGCCGGTGGCGTCCACGACCAGGTCCCAGCCCTGCGGCCGGTCCAGTTCGTCCGGGCCGGCCGCCGCCCCGGAGACACCGAGCCGGCGGGCCGTCTCCAGCCGCTCCGGGTTGAGATCGACCACGTCCACGCTCGCCGCTCCTGTTCGTTTGGCGAGTTCGAGCATCATCAGGCCCATGGTTCCGGACCCGTAGATGAGCACATGAGCACCCAGCCGGGACTGGAGCACGTCGTAACCGCGCACCGCGCAGGACAGCGGCTCCACCAGGGCGGCGTCGGCGGTGCGGATGTGCTCGGGGAGCTTCACACAGTTCGCGACCGGGGCGAGCGCGTACTGGGCGGCGCCGCCCGCCGTCGTCACCCCGATCGCCGCCCAGCGTTCGCACAGGTTGTTGTGACCGTTGCGGCAGTAGCGGCACTCGTGGCAGTAGAGGGAGGGGTCGACCGCGACCTGATCACCCGGTGCGACCTCGGTGACCTGGGTGCCGACGGCGACCACCTCGCCCGCGAACTCATGGCCCGGCACGATCGGCAGCTTCGGCGCGAACTCGCCCTGGAGGATGTGCAGATCGGTGCCGCACAGTCCGCACGCGGCGACCTCCACGACCACCTCGCGCGGTCCCGGCGTCGGATCCGGGACCTCGGCGACGACGGCCCGGCCCACGGACTCGATGACGGCGGCCTTCATTTCACGGCTCCCAACGACAGGCCCTGGACCAGCTTGTCCTGGGCGGCGAACCCCGCGGCGAGCACCGGCAGGGAGATCACGAGCGACGCGGCGCACACCTTCGCCAGGAACAGGCCCTGACTGGTGATGAAGCTGGTCAGGAAGACGGGCGCGGTCTCCGCGACCACCCCGGTGAGCACCCGTGCGAACAGCAGCTCGTTCCAGCTGAAGATGAAACAGATCAGGGCGGTCGCGGCGATCCCGGGCAGCGCGATCGGCGCCACCACCCGCGCGAGGATCGTCGGGAGGTTCGCCCCGTCGACCCGCGCGGCCTCGATGATCGCGACCGGCACCTCGGACAGGAACGACTGCATCATCCACACCGCGATCGGCAGATTCATCGAGGTGTAGAGGATGACCAGCAGCCAGATGTTGTCCAGCATGCTCACGTTCCTGGCGAAGAGGTAGATCGGCAGCAGCCCCGCCACCACCGGCAGCATCTTGGTCGACAGGAAGAAGAACAGGACATCCGTCCACTTCTTCACCGGCCGGATCGACAGCGCGTACGCGGCCGGCAGCGCCAGCAGCAGCACGAGCAGCGTCGACGCCACCGAGGCCACGGTCGAGTTGATCAGCGACGGCCAGGGGCTCGCCCCGCCGCCCGCGCCGAAGAACTCCCGGTAGCCGTCCAGGGTGAGCGCGGCCAGGAAGGACGGCGGATTGGTCGCCGCGTCCTGCTCCGAGTGGAAGGACGTCAGCGTCATCCAGGCGATCGGCAGGAAGAAGACGATCCCGGCCAGCCAGGCCACCAGGCCCAGACCGAACCCCTTGCGCTTGCGGACGCGTACGGCGACGGTGCTCATGCGCGGCCCACCTCCTCGCGGAACAGGGACGACACCACGCGCAGGGCGAAGGTCGCGATGATGATGGAACCGATGACCACCAGCACACCGGCGGCCGAGGCGAGCCCGTTCTCATGGGCCTGGTAGAAGCTCTGGTAGACGGTGTACGGCAGGTTGGCGGTGCCGAGGCCGCCCGAGGTGATCGTGAACACCGCGTCGAAGTTCTGCACGATGTAGATCGAACCGAGCAGCGCACCCAGTTCGAGATAGCGCCGCAGATGCGGCAGCGTCAGATGGCGGAAGATCTGCCAGTCGCTGGCCCCGTCCACCTTCGCGGCCTCGATCTGCTGCTGGTCGCGGCTCTGGAGCCCGGCCAGCAGGATCAGCATCATGAACGGCGTCCACTGCCACACCAGGGCCATCTCCACGGCCAGCAGCGGCGTGTTGGAGATCCAGTCCGGCTGGGGCCCGCCGACATAGCTCAGCAGACCGTTCAGCAGGCCGTACTCGGGGTTGTAGAGGACGTGCTTCCACAGCAGCGCCGCCGCCACCGGCACCACCAGGAACGGGGCGATCAGCAGAGTGCGGACCACGCCCCGGCCCTTGAACTTCCGGTCCAGCAGCAGCGCCAGCAGCAGCCCGAGGACCAGGCTGGCCAGCACCACCGCCACCGTCAGCAGGATCGTCGTCCACACCGAGCCGCGCAGATCCGCGTCGGTGAGCACCTCGGAGTAGTTGCCGAACCCGGCGAAGCTGCGGGCGTCCGGATAGAGCGAGTTCCAGTCGAAGAAGGAGATCACCAGCGTGGCCACGAACGGCAGCTGGGTGACCACGATCATGAAGACCAGGGCCGGCAGCAGCGGCGCGCGGGTCGCCCATGCCCTCATCCGGTTCGACGGCTGTGGATTGTTCGTACGAACAGATCGAGTGGCCACGGGGGCCGTGGTGGTGGCGCTCATCGTCCCTCGTACTCCTCTGCGATCTCTTCGGCGAGTTGCTGGGACCGGTCGAGGGCCTCCTCGACGGACTGGCGTCCGGCGATGGCCGCGCTGATCTCCTGGGAGACCTTGGTGCCGAGATCGGTGAACTCGGGGATGCCGACGAACTGGATGCCGGGTGCCGGGCGGGGCTGCACCCCGGGATCGTCCGGTCGTGCTCCTTCGATCGCTTCCCTGGTCATTTCCTGGAAAGCAGCCGCTTCCGCGCGATAGTCGGGGTTCTCGTACGTCGATGCTCGTTTCCCGGCGGGAACGTTCGACCAGCCGACCTGATCACCGACGAGCTGTTCGTACTCCTTGCCGGACGCCCAGGACACGAACTGCCATGCCTTGTCGGGGTTGCGGGAGCTGTCCTGGATGCCCCAGGCCCAGGTGTAGAGCCAGCCGGAGGACTCGGTCTCCTCGACCGGCGCGGGCGCGTAGCCCACATCGCCCTTGACCGGCGAGTCGTCGGCCTCCAGGGACCCGGCCGCGGAGGTCGCGTCGTACCACATGGCGACCTTGCCCTGGGTCATGTTGTTCAGGCACTCGGCGAAGCCGGACTGGGCGGCGCCGGACTCGCCGTGCTCGCGCACCAGGTCGACATAGAACTTCGTCGCCTCCGCCCACTCGGGGGAGTCCAGCCGCGCGTTCCAGTTCTCGTCGAACCAGGTGCCGCCGAAGGTGTTCACGATCGTGGTGAGCGGGGCCATCACCTCGCCCCAGCCGGGCAGACCGCGCAGACAGATGCCCTTCATGCCCTCCTCGGCGCCGTCGAGCTGCGCGGCGAGGTCGGCGACCTGGGTCCAGGTGGGGTTCGGGGGCATGGTCAGGCCCTCTTGCTCGAAGAGGTCCTTCCGGTACATCAGGAAGGACGACTCGCCGTAGAAGGGCTGGCCGTAGAGCTTGCCGTCGTCGCCGGTCAGCGACTGGCGCATGGGGGTGAGGACGTCCTCCTCGTCGTAGCCCGGGTCGTCGGCGACATAGGAGTCCATCTCCCGGAGCCAGCCGTTGCGGGCGTAGATCGGGATCTCGTAGTTGGAGAGGGTGGCGACGTCGTACTGGCCGGCCTGGTTGGCGAAGTCCTGGCTGATCTTGTCGCGGACGTCGTTCTCCGGCAGCACGGTGAAGTTCACCTTGATGCCGGTCTCCGCGGTGAAGTGCTCGGCGGTGAGCTTCTGCAACTCGACCATCTGAGGGTTGTTCACCATCAGGACATTGATGGCGTCGCCGCCGGATCCGGACCCGCCCGCGCCGACCCAGCAGCCGGAGAGCAGCGGGGCGAGCAGCGTCCCTGCGGCGGCCGTGGCGAGCATGCCTCGCGGCCTCCGTCGGCTCTGGGTTCGCATGGTTCGCTCCTGAAGATATAGGGGCATAAGGGGCGCTGTGAGGGATGGGGGCGACCCTTGGGGGAGGTGGGGTGGAAGGGGGAAGGGGAAGGGGAAGGGGGGAGCTGGGGCTGGGGCTGAAAGACGGAAGGGGGATTCTGTGCCGCGGTGGGCCGCTCAGACCCGGATGACCTGCGGTCCCAGCAGTGAGTAGCGATGGGCCTCCGTCGTCGGCAGCAGCGTGCTGGTCACGATCGCCTCCAGGGAGCCGATCTCCGCGAACCGGCAGAAGCTGACCGCGCCGAACTTGGTGTGCACCCCCGCGAAGACCGTCCGCCGCGCCGCCCGTACCGCCTGCGCCTTGACCTCGCTGACGGCCGGATCCGGGGTGGTCAGTCCATGCTCGCGGGAGATGCCGTTGGCGCCGATGAAGGCGAGGTCGAGGACGAACCCGGCGAGCATCTTCGTCGTCCAGTGGTCCACGGTCGCCAGCGTCCCGGAGCGCACCCGGCCGCCGAGCAGCAGCACGGAGAAGCCCTCCGCCTCGGCGAGCGCGCCCGCGACCGGCAGGGAGGCGGTGACCACGGTCAGCGGCCGGTCCCTGGGCAGCGCCTCCGCGATCAGCTGCGGGGTGAAGCCCTCGTCGACGAAGACGGTCTCCGCGTCCCCGAGCAGTTCGGCCGCCGCGGTGGCGATCCTGCGCTTCTCGGGCACATGGCTGGTGGCCCGGAAGGCGAGGGTCGTCTCGAAACCGGCGCTCTCCACGGGATAGGCGCCGCCATGGGTACGGCGGACCAGACCGTGGTCCTCCAGGGCGCGCAGATCCCGCCGTACGGTCTCCTTGGCCACGCCCAGTTCATCGGCCAGCGCGTTGACGTCGACCGAGCCCGCGCGGCGCGCCGCCAGCACGATCTCGCGCTGGCGCTCCTCCGCGGTCCTCGCCGTCATCGCCGACACCTGCCTTTGATCGAATGTCCCTGATCGAATGTTCCCGATCGAATATTTCCGATCGATCCGGCCGATCGGACTCGATGATCGAATCGGCTGATCGAACCGGCTGAACGGACATGATGACCGGACCAGCTGATCGGACCAGTCGGTTGAACCCGCTGACTGAACCCGCTGATCGAATCGGCTGATCGAGCATGCTGCCCGTTCGGGCCTGGTGGAACCCTTGGGGGATGTTCTACAGCGGGCGTCCGGCACTCACCAGGTCTGTTGCGGGCCCGATACTGCCCGTATCCGCCCGATCGCAGCCGCGGGTGCCCGTCGCGGACCAGCGTGATTGCGGGTCCGGGTGTGGGATCGGGCGGCATGCGTGCCCGAATCGGGCGCCGGGCGGGCCCGTTCGCCGCCCGTTCGGCGTTGACCTCCGGTCAGGGCGGACCGGCGGCCGGTGTCCGGGCGGGGCGGGTGTGTCCGTACGAACAGGGGGGTTGTGGCCGTTCGGGCAGGGGCGGGGCGGGGCGGGTGCGCGCGGGGGCCGGTGGCCGGGGGGCGCTCGGCGGTGGTCCGGGTGGGGTGAGGTGTCGGGGTGGGGCCGGAGGCAGGGGCGGTCCGGGTGGGGTGGTCAGTACGGCCAGATCGGGGGGTCCGTCACGAACTGGCCGCCCAGGTAGGCGTGGGCCTCGTTGTCCGGGTCCAGTTCGCCCTGCGCGGCGATCAGTTTCGCGGCGAAGGGTTCGGAGTCGTCCTGCGGTTCGTAGCCCAGGGCCCGCGCGGAGGTGAGGTCCCACCACAGCCGGGTGTTCGCGGAGGAGCCGTAGACGATCGTGTGGCCGACCTCGCGGGCGCTCAGGGCGGCGTGGAAGAGACGGGCGCCGTCGGCCGGGCTCATCCAGACCGAGAGCATCCGCACAGTGGTCGGTTCGGCGAAGCAGGAGCCGATCCGCACGGAGACGGTCTCCATGCCGTACTTGTCCCAGTAGAACTGCGCGAGATCCTCGCCGAACGCCTTGGACAGGCCGTAGAGGGTGTCGGGGCGGCGCGGGGTGCCGACCGGGATCAGCGGCCCGGTGCCCTGGGGGCGGGGGGTGTAGCCGACCGCGTGGTTGGAGGAGGCGAACACGATCCGTGCGACGCCCGCCTCGTGCGCGGCCTCGTAGAGGCGGTACGTGCCCTCGATGTTCGACCTCAGGATCTTCTCGAACGGGGCCTCCAGGGAGATCCCGGCCAGATGCAGGATCGCGTCGACGCCGTCCACGGCCTCGCGCAGGGCCGCCGTGTCGTTGAGGTCGGCGATGATCGCCTCCGGGGCGCCCGCCACGGGCCGGGCGTCGAACAGGCGCAGCGCGTAGCCGTGGCGGGGGAGCAGGTCGCGCATGAGGGTGCCGAGGCCGCCGGCGGCGCCGGTGAGCAGAACGGTGCGGGGCGTGCTGCGGGGCGCGGGGTGGGGCGCGGTGTGGGGAGCGGTGGGGGGCGCGGTGCGGGGCGCGGGCATCCTCGGTCTCCTCGGCTGTCCGGTGGCGGCGGCCCCGTCCCTGACCGGCGACCGGCGACCGGCGACACGGTCAAGAGGGCCGTATGCGTAGACGTCATTCACATGCGTGGACACGTTAAGGAGCGGTGCCTGTCCCCGTCAAGTGCCCGGTCCGGCGGGGGAATCCGCTGGTGTGTCGGGGGTTGACGCGCTTGACCGCCCCCCTGGTGCCGCCTTAGCGTGAGCTTGTTCAGAAGCATGGACGCAGATCATGAATATGGACCAGGGAGAGCCCGTGACGACAGCGCCCCTCGCCGACCGCCTCAGTGCCCCCAGCGGGCCGCTGTTCTTCCCCGTCACGGCCTACGGACCGGACGGACAGGTCGACCTCGACATCTACCGCGCGCATGTGCGGCGCGGTGTCGAGGCCGGGGCCGCCGCCGTCTTCGCCTGCTGCGGCACCGGCGAGTTCCACGCGCTCACCCCGGAGGAGTTCGAGAGCTGCGTCCGCGCGGCCGTGGAGGCGACCGCCGGGCGGGTCCCGGTCGTCGCGGGCGCCGGCTACGGCACCGCCCTCGCCGTGCGCTACGCCCGGCTCGCCGCCGCGGCCGGCGCGGACGGACTGCTCGCCATGCCGCCCTACCTCGTCGTCGCCGGACCGGACGGGCTGCTGCGCCACTACCGGGAGATCGCCGCCGCCACCGCCCTGCCCGTGATCGTCTACCAGCGCGACAACGCCGTGTTCACCCCCGAGACGGTCGTCGCGCTCGCCCGCACCGAGGGGATCATCGGCTTCAAGGACGGCCTCGGCGACCTCGACCTGATGCAGCGCATCGTCAGCGCCGTACGCCTCGACGGCCCCGGCGGCTTCCTGTACTTCAACGGACTGCCCACCGCCGAACAGACCCAGCTCGCCTACGGCGGCATCGGCATCGACCTCTACTCGTCCGCCGTCTTCTGCTTCGCCCCCGAGATCGCGCTCGCCTTCTTCCGGGCCGCCGCCACCGGCGACCGTGACACGGCCCACCGCCTCCTGGACGGCTTCTACAAGCCGTTCGTGGAACTCCGTGCCCAGGGCCGCGGTTACGCCGTCTCCCTGGTCAAGGCGGGCGTCCGGCTGCGCGGCCTGGACGTCGGCGAGGTGCGTCCGCCGCTGCACGAACCCGCCGAGGACCACGTCAAACAGCTCGCCCGGCTCATCGAGCGCGGGCACGGCCTCCTGGCGGAGACCGCGTGACCGCCCCGCACGCCCCGCACCCGGCGCGGACCGGGCCCCTGACGGCGTCCGCGTTCCTCTACCCCTGGGACATCAACGGCGACCCGCACGCCGCCGACGCGGTGGCCGCCCTCGGCGTGGGCGGGGCCACCCTCGCCGCCGCCTACCACTCCACCCGCGCCCTGACCCCCCGCCACCCCCGCCACCGCGTCGTCACCGCCGCCCACGCCGCCGTGCTCTACCCGCCCGGCGACCACTGGACGGGCCGCGCCCTGCGCCCCCTCCCGGCCGGCGACTGGGCCCCCGGCGACGCCTTCGGCGAGGCCGCGGCGGCACTCACGGCGGCCGGTCTGGACGTGCGCTCCTGGGTGGTCCTCGCGCACAACTCCCGCCTGGGCGCCGACCATCCGCACACCAGCGTGGTGAACGCCTACGGCGACCGCTACCCCTGGGCGCCCTGCATCGCACAGCCCGCCACGCGCGCGTACCTCGTCGCACTCGCCGCCGAGGCGGCCGTACGCCCCGGCGCGACCGGCACCGAACTGGAGTCCCTCGGCTGGTACGGCCTCGCCCATCTGCACGCCCACGACAAGATCGCCGGGGTCGGTCTCGGCGACGCCGGGCAGTACCTGATGTCGCTGTGCTTCTGCGCCGACTGCCGCACGGGCTACGACGGACAGGGCCTCGATCCCGACCGGCTGGCGGACGCCGTACGCGGCGCCCTGGAGCCGGTCTGGCGCGGCGCCCCCTCCGACGGAGCCTGGGCCGGGGTCGGGAAGCTGCTCGGCGAGGAGCGGGCCGACGCCACCCGCGCCTGGCGCGACCGCACCGCCCGGAGCCTTCAGGAGGCGGCGGTCGCGGCCGTCCGCGCGGCGGCTCCCGACGGCTTCCGCGTCCTGCTGCACGCCGACCCGGTCTCCTACCACTGCGGCGCCAACGCGGGAGTCGACCCCGCGCACATCCTCACCGTCGCCGACGGCGTCGTCGTGCCCTGCACGGGCGGCGCCGGGGCACTGGCCCCGTTCGCCCGGCACGCGCGCGCGGGGCAGGTGCTCGCCGCCAACCTCACCGTGGTCTCCGGCCTGGGCGGCAGCCCCGCCACCCTCACCGTGGACGCCGCCCGCGCGCGGGTGCTGGGCGCGACCGAACTGCGCCTCTATCACGCGGGACTGGCGTCCGACGGCGACCTGGCGGCCGTCCGCGCGGCGCTCCGCTCCAGCTGAAGGGCCGTCAGCAGCAGCACGGGCCCCACGGCCAGCAGCAGCGGCCCGTACGGCACCGCGCCGACCAGGGCGGCGCCCACGACCAGACCGATCACGTTCGGAGTGAACATCACGGTGCTCGCGGTGGCCGCCGTACGGCCCAGCACGGCGTCCGGCACGCTCCGCTGCACCGCGGTGAGCGCGGCGATCAGCACACAGGGCAGCCCCGCCCCGATCGCCACCCCCGACACCAGCGCCGCCGCCTCCCACGGCACCGCCCGCAGCAGCACCGCCGCCCCCGTCAGCGCGATGCCCGCCACCGCGAACCGCCGCTCGCCCAGCCGCCGCAGAGCCGGTCCCGCCGCCACCCCGGCCAGCACCGACCCCACGCCCTGCACCGCCGCCAGCAGCCCCGCGTAGGCGGGGGAGCGGCCCAGGCCCTCTACGACCGCGTACACCAGCGCCCCGTTCACCCCCGCGCACAGCATCGCCGCGCCCGCGGCCAGCACCAGGGGGCGCAGCGCCGGACGCACCCACAGTTCCCGGCCGCCCGCGGCCGTCCGCGCCCACCAGCCCTCGGCGGGCCGCTCAGGGGCCTTCTCCCGCACCCGCACGGAGGCGATCAGGGCCGCCGCCAGGAGACAGGTCACCGCGTCCAGCACGGCCACGGCGGCGCCGCCGTACGCGGCGTACAGGCCCGCGCCCGCGAGCGGCGCCGCCAGCTTCATGCCCTCGGTGGCGGTCATCCGCAGCCCGTTGAAGTCGCCGAGCAGGTCCCCCGGGATCACGGAGGGCATGAGCGCCGCCTCGGCCGCGTCGCTGAGGACCGCCGTGGTGCCGTAGGCGAGCAGCACCGTGAGGATCAGCCACACCCCGGCCGCGGAGTCCACGGTCACCAGAACCGGCAGCAGGACGGCCATGCCCAGGTTCAGCCCCACGAGCAGGGGCTTGCGGCGCACCCGGTCGGCGAGCGGGCCCAGCAGCGGACCGGCGACGGTCGGCGCCCACATCGCCAGCATGCACAGTGCCGCCAGTCCGTCCGAACCGGTCAGCTCCTTCACCCAGACCCCGGCCGCCAGCCACAGCGCGTTCGTGCCGAAACCGTTCACCAGCACCGCGCCCAGATACCGGCGCGCGGTGCGGTCCCCGAGCACCCGGGCGCCCGTCCACGCATCTGTCCATGTCCTCGTCATGCCTGGTCATCGTGGGGCTAAGACGGGCACGGACGGATCGGGCACATGCCCTAGGGGGGTGGTGAGGCGGGCGCCGGACGGGGGGTGGGGCGTGAGGTGCTGGGGGTGGGGACGGGCGGGGTCTGTCGCGGAAACGGGCCCCGCGCGCGGGCGATGAGTTTCGGCGCCCGGGGCGGTCCACATCACAGGCGCCGTGATCACTGATCAAAAGCACACCGCGATCACCGGAACCGCGATCAGAGCTACTGCCACTCACTGCACCGCAACGACAGCAACCGCGATCACAGCAACCGCACCGCCCCGTCCGCCCAGGAGGCAATGTCATGACCGACCCCGCGTTCGACTTCGGCCCGCAGTCCCGGATCGTGGCACAGCTGGTGGCCGGTGTCCGCGACGACCAGCTCGCCGACGCCACCCCCTGTCCCGGCATGGCCGTACGCCATCTCCTCGGGCATCTGGCCGGGCTGTCCGTCGCCTTCCGGGACGCCGGGCACAAGCGGCTGGGCGACACCACCGACACCAGCCCCGGCGACCAGGAGCCGGACATCACCCCCGGCTGGCGCGAGGAACTCCTCGTCTCCCTCGCCGAACTCGCCGACGCCTGGCGCGATCCCGCCGCCTGGACCGGCATGACGCGCGCGGGCGGCGTCGATCTGCCCGGCGAGATCGCCGGCGCCGTCGCGGCCGACGAACTGGTCGTCCACGCCTGGGACCTGGCCCGCGCCACCGGGCAGCCCTATGAGCCCGATCCGGCCGCCCTGAGCGCCGCGTACACCTTCCTGCTCGCCGCCGCCGAGGACCCCGACCGCGGCAACGGCCTCTTCGGCCCGGTCGTCCCGGTGCCCGACGACGCCCCGCTCCTGGACCGTGCGATCGGCCTCAGCGGCAGGGACCCGTACTGGAAGCCGTGACGCCCGGCGAGACCGAATCCGGCACCCGTAACACGCGGAAAACCTGAAGTGGCCACAACAAGGGAACAATCCAGCCAGCAGCCGCGCTCCGCACCGCTCCGCATTGCACCGCACCGCAGTGATCCCGCAGGGCGTCGGCGCACCGATCCGAACGATCCGCTGGCATCGAGGAGTTCGCGCCTTGTCCGGTTCCCAGAAAGTGGCCGACCGGCCCCGCCCCACCCCCGCGCCCCGTAACGGGGTCGACCGGTACTTCCGCATATCCGCGCGGGGATCGACCTTCGGACGTGAGATACGCGGCGGTTTCGCCACGTTCTTCACCATGGCCTACATTCTCGTGCTGAACCCGATCATCCTGGGCGGCGCCGAGGACGCGTACGGCGACCGGCTCGACCCCGTCCAGCTCACCACCGCCACCGCGCTGGTCGCCGCGGTCATGACGGTCATCATGGGCGTCGGCGGCAATCTGCCGCTGGCGCTCGCCGCCGGGCTCGGCCTGAACGCGGTCGTCACCTTCCAGATCGCCCCGCTGATGAGCTGGGACGACGCCATGGGCCTGATCGTCCTGGAGGGACTGCTCATCTGCGTGCTGGTCGTCACCGGGCTGCGCGAGGCGGTGATGCACGCGATCCCGCAGCCGCTGAAGCAGGCGATCAGCGTGGGCATCGGGCTGTTCATCGCGTTCATCGGCCTGGTCGACGCCGGGTTCGTCAGCCGGATCCCGGACGCCGCGAACACCACCGTGCCGGTGCAACTCGGCGGGGGTGGCCAGCTCTCCGGCTGGCCGATCCTGGTCTTCTGCGCCGGAGTGCTGCTCACGTTCGCGCTGATCGCTCGAAAGATCAAAGGAGCGATTCTGATCAGCATCGTCGTCATGACGATCGTCGCACTGGTGATCAACTCCGTCGCCGATGTCCGCACCTGGGGTCTGACCACCCCCGCCTGGCCCGACCGGATCGTCGACACGCCCGACTTCGGACTGATCGGCGAGTTCAGTCTCTTCGGCGCGTTCGGCGCCCCCGAGGTCGGAGTGATCACGGTCGTGCTGCTCGTGTTCACCCTGGTGCTCTCCGACTTCTTCGACACCATGGGCACGGTCGTCGGGATCAGCTCGGAGGCGGGCCTGCTGGACGAGGACGGCAAGGTCCCCGGCCTCGGCAAGGTCCTGCTCATCGACGGCGCGGCGGCTGTGGCGGGCGGCGCCTCCTCGGCGTCCTCCGCCACCTCCTACATCGAATCGGCGGCCGGCGTCGGGGAGGGCGCGCGCACCGGCTTCGCCAATCTGATCACCGGCGGTCTGTTCGCGCTCGCGCTGTTCCTCACCCCGCTGCTCACCATCGTCCCGCTCCAGGCCGCCGCCCCCGCCCTGGTCGCCGTCGGATTCCTGATGATGACCCAGGTCAAACACATCGACTGGGAGCGGTACGAACTGGCCGTCCCCGCGTTCCTGACCATCGCGGTCATGCCGTTCACCTACTCCATCACCAACGGCATCGGCGCGGGCTTCCTGGCCTACGTCACCATCAAGACCGTGCTCGGCAGGGCCAGGGAGGTGCACTGGCTGCTGTGGGGCACGTCCGTGCTGTTCCTGGTGTACTTCGCGATCGATCCCTTGGAACAGCTCCTGGGCGTGCGCTGATCCGGCCGACCGCGGCCAACGCTTGCCGACCGGCCGACCGGGCTCGGCCGACACGCCGGACCCCGACCGGTCGACCGGCCCCGGCCGCATGCCGGGCCCCGGCCGACACGCCGGAAAGACCGCCGGGAGGGGCCTCCCATGAGGCCCCTCCCGGGTGCTGGGTCTACTCCTGGTCTCCGTCTCTCGGCCCGGAGCCCCGGTCCGTGCGCCCTCGGTCCGTCCGCCCGCCCTCAGTCCGCGAGCGCGGCCTCCATCGCGGCCTTGGCGACCGGCGCGGCCAGCCCGTTGCCGCTCACCTCGGAGCGTGCCGCGTCCGACTGCTCGACCACCACCGCGACCGCCACCTCCTTGCCGTTGGTGTCGGACTTGGCGTACGACGTGAACCAGGCGTAGGGCGTCTGGCTGTTGTTCTCGCCGTGCTGGGCCGTACCGGTCTTGCCGCCGACCGTCGCGCCGGGGATCTGCGCGTTCGAACCGGTGCCGTCCTCGACCACGGTCCGCATGGCCGACTCCAACTGCTCCGCGGTGGAGGAACTGACGATCCGCTCCGTGGTGGTGCTGTCGTCGTAGTTCTCCAGCGTGTCGCCGTCGCTGTCGGTGATCCGGGACACCATGTGCGGCGAGACCAGCTCACCACCGTTGGCGATGGCCGCCGACACCATGGCCACCTGGAGCGGCGTGGCCGTCACATCGAACTGGCCGATCCCGCTCAGCGCGGTCTGCGGCTCGTCCATGTCCTCGGGGTACACGCTCTCGTACGCCCGCACCGGCACGTCCTGCTCCGTGTCGTTGAACCCGAACCTCTCCGCCATGTCCCGCACCTTGTCCTGGCCCAGGTCGACGGCCATCTTGCCGAAGACGTTGTTGCAGGAGTACTGGAGCGCCACCCGGATCGTCGCGTTCTCGCACGGCGCCGACGGGTTCTGGTTGGTGAGCTCGTCGCTGGAGAGCGGCAGGTCATAGGGGTCGGGGCTGTCGGTGCGCTCGTCGACCGACGCGTACAGCCCGTCCTCCAGCGCCGCCGCCGCGACCACCAGCTTGAACGTGGAACCGGGCGGCAGCGGCTGGCGCAGCGCGCGGTTGGTCATCGGCTTGTCCTCGGCCTCGGTGAGCTGCTCCCAGACATCCGGGTTGTCCGTGGTGATCTCGTCGGGGTCGTACGACGGTGTGGAGACCACCGCGAGGATCCGCCCGCTGACCGGGTCGATCACGACGGCGGCGCCCTTCTTGTCGCCCAGCGCCTCGTACGCGGCCCGCTGCACGTCCGGGTCGATCGTGGTGACCACGTCACCCGGGTCGGCTCGCGTGTTGGTGACCGTGTCCATCACGGTCTTCAGCCGTGTGTCGGTGCCGTCCAGGACGTCCTGGTAGATGCCCTCCAGCTGGGTGGCACCGTAGACCTGGGAGCTGTAGCCGGTGACCGCCGAGTACAGGGCGCCGTCCTCGTAGGTGCGTTTGTACGCGAGATCGCCGCCGGTGGTTCTGGCGGAGCCGGTGATCGCCTCGCCGGCCACGATGATGTTGCCGAGCGGCGCGCTGTACAGCTCGATCGCGTTCCGCCGGTTGTCGGTGTCGTCCGCGAGGGCCTGTCCGTCGTAGAACTGCACCCAGGTCGCCCTGATCAACAGGGCGAGCACCAGCAGCAGCGAGAAGACGGAGGCTCGCCTGATCGTCTTGTTCATCCCGCTCCATCAGACGAGCGGAGCCGATCAGAACGTTCCTTCCGTGCGTCTTTCTCATGGAACGCTCATCCGATCAGGGCTCGCGCCTTTGGTCGGGATCTGCGCATCTGATCAGGTCGCGGGCAGCTGATCGAGTCCTAGTTCTGCGCACGTGTTCAAGACCCGTGTATTCGATCAAGCGCCGTGCATCCGATCAAGGCGCGTCCAGCGTCAGCACCACCTCGTCGATCTCCTCGCCCCGCGCCCGCGCGAACCCGCGCTCCCGCCCGGTGACCCGGAAACCGCACTTGCCCAGCACCCGCAACGACCCCGCGTTGTCCGCCGCCGCACGGGCGTACAGCGGGCGCTCCGGCACCTCGGCCAGCAGCAGCCGCAGCGCTGCCGTGGCGATGCCCTGGCCCCAGTACGCGCGATCGATCCAGTACGTCACCTCGCGATCCCCGGGATCGCCGTACACCGCGGCGCTGCCCACCACGTCACCGTCCACCAGGACCGTGCGGTTCACGATGTCCCGAGCCGCGCGGATGCGCCGCCAATGGGCCTCGAAGGCGTCCCGGTCGGCCGGGTCGTCGGCGGTGAAGGCGGCCATGCGCAGCGACTCGGGATCGTTCGTCAGCCGGAAGAACACCGGCAGATCGCTGTCGTGCACGGGCCGCAGGGCCACCTCGGCGGCCGGTGCGGGGCGCAGCCAGTGCGCCTCCCGGGCCCGGTCCGCCCGCTCCCCGCCCCCGGCCGACCCACTCCCGTGCGCCGGTTCCGCCCGTTCCGTACGGTCCATGGGTCAGAGCCTCCGGGTCGCGAGGGTCAGCCGGTCGCGCGCGTCGAACAGCGCGTCCTTGACCATCTGTTCATGGGCCGGGGTGAGCCGCGCCACCGGGATGGAGCAGCTGATCGCGTCCCGCGCGGGGGTGCGGTACGGGATCGCCACGCCGAAGCAGCGCAGGCCCAGGGTGTTCTCCTCGCGGTCGACCGCGTAGCCCTGTTCACGGACCTGGTGCAGCTCCTCGATGAGCTTCTCGCGGTCCGTGATGGTGTTCTCGGTCAGCGCGGGGAGCGTGTCGGGCAGCAGCTTGCGCACCTGTTCGTCGGTGTACGTGCTCAGCAGCGCCTTGCCCAGGGAGGTGGAATGGGCGGGCAACCGACGGCCGACCCGGGTGAAGGGCCGCAGATAGTGCTGCGACTGGCGGGTGGCCAGATAGACCACATTGGTGCCGTCCAGCCGGGCCAGGTGGATGGTCTCCGTGGTGTCGTCGGAGAGCCGGTCGAGGGTCGGGCGGGCGACCGCGACCACCTCGTCGCCGTCGATGTACGACGTGCCGACCAGCAGCGCGCGCACCCCGATGCCGTACCGGGTGCCGGTGGCGTCGGTCTCCACCCAGCCCAGCTCGACCAGGGTCCGCAGCAGCATGTAGAGGCTGGACTTGGGGTAGCCGACGGCCTCCTGGACCGCCGCGAGGGAGTGCATGCCGGGGCGCCCGGCGAAGTACTCCAGCAGTTCCACCGTCCGCACCGCGGACTTGACCTGTGCCCCGCCGCCCGTATCGCCTGCCGACATCGCCCTTGACCCCTTCGTTCGCCGGGAAATAGTCTCCGAGCGGGTGAAGTTCATCATCAGAGACAACGTTCAGTATATCGAACAGGGTCCGGGTGATGCGGAGAGATGCCGTACATAGTGCGGCATTTTTGCCATCCGGCACCAGATGTGGCACACCATGTGCCACGACACGCGGCACTCGCAGCGGCACTTGCATCCGAGCGGCACGTACATCTGAAGGGATCAGCGGTGGCAGCAGCACCAGTCTGGAGTGTCGACCCCCGTACCGGGAAGCAGCGGGAACAGGTCGCCGTGGAGGCGACGCCCGCGGAGGTGGACACCGCCGTCCGGGCCGCCCACGAGGCCCGTGGCGCGCTCGCCGACCGCCCGGTGCGCGCCGCCTTCCTGCGCACCGCAGCCGACCGCCTGGAGGCCGCCCGGGAGGCCCTGGTGGAGGCCGCCGACGCCGAGACCGCGCTCGGCCCCGTCCGCCTCACCGGCGAACTCGCTCGGACCAGCTACCAGTTGCGCGCCTTCGCCGGCATCGTCGACGAGGGCGCCTTCCTGGACGTCGTGATCAACCACCCCGACGCGACCGCCACGCCGCCCGTGCCCGATCTGCGCCGCCACAAGGTGCCCCTCGGCGTCGTCGCCGTCTACGCCGCCTCCAACTTCCCCTTCGCCTTCTCCGTCCCCGGCGGCGACACCGCCAGCGCCCTCGCGGCCGGCTGCCCGGTCGTCGTCAAGGCCCACCCCGATCACCCGGCCCTGTCCGAACTCGTCGCCAAGGTGCTGCGCACGGCCGCCGCCGAACACGGCATCCCAGGGGGCGTGCTCGGACTGGTGCACGGGTTCGACGCCGGGATCGAACTGATCACACACCCTTCGATCACGGCGGCGGGCTTCACCGGCTCCGTACGCGGGGGACGCGCCCTGTTCGACGCCGCCGCCGCGCGGCCGGTGCCGATCCCCTTCCACGGCGAGCTAGGATCGCTCAACCCGGTCGTGGTCACCGAGGCCGCAGCCGCCGAGCGGGCCGAGGAGATCGGTGCGGGACTCGCCGGATCGATGACCATGGGCGTCGGCCAGTTCTGTGTGAAGCCGGGCCTGGTGCTCGCTCCGCAGGGCGCGTCCGGTGATCGTTTGATCGGTTCGCTCATGGACGCGGTCAGCAAGGTGGAGGCCGGGGTGCTCCTCGACCACCGGATGCGGGACAACTTCGTCGCCGGGGTGACCGAGCGCGCCAAGCTGCCCGATGTGGAATCACCGGTGACACCCGGCGCGGGCGGCGAGCACACGGTCGGCGCCGGGTTCCTCACCGTCCCGGCGGCCCGGCTGGCCACGGGCGGCGAGCACGATCTGCTCCTGGAGGAGTGCTTCGGGCCCGTCACCGTCGTCGCGCGCTACACCGACGACACCGAGGTCAGCGCCGTACTCTCCCGGCTGCCCGGCAACCTCACCGCGACCGTCCAGCTCTCCGCGGGCGAGGCCGCCGGGGAAGGGCTCGGCGCGTCGATCCTGGCCGAGCTGACCCCGCTCGCCGGGCGGGTGCTCGTCAACGGCTGGCCGACCGGCGTCGCGGTGGCGCCCGCGCAGCACCACGGCGGGCCGTACCCGGCGACCACCTCCACCTCCACCTCCGTCGGCGGCACGGCGATCGAGCGGTGGCTGCGCCCGGTCGCCTATCAGAACGCCCCCGAGGCCCTGCTCCCCGCCGAGCTGCGCGACGACAACCCCCTCGGGCTGCCGCGCCGCTTCAACGGCGTCCTGGAGCGCTGAGCACGGCGGACGGGGACGCCGACCCGTCGTACCGGGGACGCCGCCCTGCCTGTACCGGGGACGCCGACCCGCTCGTACCGGGGGTGCCGACCCGCCGTACCCGGCCCGGTACGGCCCGGTGCGGCCCGGTGCGGCCCGGTGCGGCCTGGAAGAATCCCGCCATGGAACTGGAACTCCCCGAACTGCCGTTCGCCCTGCGCACCTACGGCCCCGACGGAAACTGGTCGTACGAGGACGGAATCCTCACCGGGTGGGCGGGCGCCCGGCAGGACCGGTTCGTACCGCCCACCGGGGAGTCCCTGGACCCGGCCGCGGACGCGCCCCGGCTGCTCGGGGCGCCGGTCGGCGACTTCCAGCTGATCGCCCGGGTCACGGTCGGTTTCGCCGGTTCCTTCGACGCCGGTGTGCTGTACGTGCACGTCGGTGAGCGTTCCTGGGCCAAGCTCTGCCTGGAGTACTCGCCGGACGTGCCCACCGTGTGCACGGTCGTCACCCGCGGCCACTCCGACGACGCGAACTCCTTCACCGTTCAGGGCAGCTCCGTCTGGCTCCGGGTGAGCCGGACCGGCCGTTCCTTCGCCTTCCACGCCTCCCGCGACGGCGAGCGCTGGACGTTCGTGCGCCTGTTCACGCTGGGGGACGCCGAGGCGACCGGCGCCGCGCTGGTCGGGTTCATGACCCAGTCGCCGATGGGGGAGGGGTGTGTCGTGACCTACGACCACCTGGAGTTCCGCCCGGCGTGGCCGAGCGATCTGCGGGACGGAAGCTGATCGTTTCGGCGGTGGCTGTTCATATCCACGGCGGCTGTTCGTTTCGGTGGTGGCTGCTCGGATCGACTGTGGCTGCTCGTATCGGTAGCGGCTGCTCGTTTCGACGGTGAATGTTCGCATCGGTGGTGGGTGTCCGTTTCGACGGCGGCTGCTCGTTTCGATGGAGGGGGATCGAACCCGGCGGCGGGGGAGCGCGGCCGACGGCAGCGGAGCGGTATCGACGACGGTGGAGCGGTACCGACGGTGGCGGAGCGATATCGATGGTGACCGAACGCATCGGAATGAAACTGCTCGTTTGGGCGTTCGCGCATTGATGCGGAGGGTTGTCTCCCTCCCCAGCCGTCTACCGGGAGAACCGACAACATGCGCGTCGAGATCTGGAGCGACATCGCCTGCCCCTGGTGCTACGTGGGCAAGGCCCGCTTCGAGAAGGCGCTCGCGGCCTTCCCGCACCGCGACCAGGTGGAAGTGGTACACCGGTCCTTCGAGCTGGACCCCGGCCGGGCCAAGGACGACATCCAGCCCGTGCTCACCATGCTCACCGAGAAGTACGGCATGAGCGAGGCCCAGGCCCAGGCCGGTGAGGACAACCTCGGCGCCCAGGCCGCCGCCGAGGGCCTCGCCTACCGCACCCGGGACCGTGACCACGGCAACACCTTCGACATGCACCGCCTGCTGCACCTCGCCAAGGAGCACGGCCACCAGGGCGAGCTGATCCAGCTCCTGTACGAGGCCAACTTCGCCGAGGAGCGGTCCCTCTTCGGCGACGACGAGCGACTGGTCGAGATCGCCGGCGCCGCCGGCCTGGACACCGCCGAGGTGCGCAAGGTGCTCGCCGACCCCACCGCCTACGCCGACGAGGTACGCGCCGACCAGCGCGAGGCCGCCCAGCTCGGCGCGAACGGGGTGCCCTTCTTCGTCCTGGACCGCGCGTACGGCGTGTCGGGCGCCCAGCCCGCCGAGGTGTTCACGCAGGCCCTGACCCAGGCATGGGGCGAGCGCTCCCCGCTGCGGCTGATCGAGGACGGCGGCGACACCTGCGGCCCCGACGGCTGCGCGGTCCCGCCCCGCTCCTGACCCGCCCGGCCCCTGGGTGCCCGCTCACGGAAGCGCAGGCAGGGGCCCACCCGTAGGGCTCACCCATAAGCGCTCCTTGGGTGATCCGCGCAGAATTCCGCGATGGACTTCGACATGCGGTGCCCGCACAGTGGGGGCATGGAGACCTTCGAGAGCCTCGTCCGTGCCGAGTTCGCCCCGAAGAACACCTTCCTGAACACCGCGAGCAACGGCCTGCTCCCGGCCCGCACCGTCGCCGCCCTGGACCGGGCGGTCCGTATGCGGGCCGAGGGCATCCCCCTGGTCCCGCTCTACGAGGACGTGGAGGCCGTCCGCGCCGGTGTCGCCCGGCTGGCGGGGGTGCCGGTGGGACGGGTCGCCGCCGGGGCGTCCGTCGCCGAGTTCGGCGCCCTGATCGCCGCGGCGCTGCCCGCCGGGGCCGAGGTGCTCACCGCCGAGGCCGATTTCGCGTCCCTGGTGAACCCCTTCCACATGCGTGGCGACCTCAAGGTGCGCTCGGTGCCGCTGGAGCGGCTCGCCGAGTCGGTCCGCGCGGAGACGGCACTCGTGGCGGTCAGCGCCGTGCAGTCCGCCGACGGCCGCCTCGCCGACCTGACCGCCCTGCGCGAGGCGGCACGCGCGCGGGGAGCCCGTCTCTACGTCGACGCCTCCCAGTCGATCGGCTGGCTCCCGATCGATCCGGACGCGTACGACTTCCTGGCCGCCGTCGGCTTCAAGTGGCTGCTCGGGCCGCACGGGGTCGCGTTCTTCGTGGTGCCGGAGGATCTGGGCGAGCTGACGCCGCTGCTCGCCGGGTGGGTCGCGGGCGAGGTCCCCTGGGACAGCTGCTACGGCCCCGTCGAGCAACTCGCCGGCTCCGCGCGCCGCTTCGACATGAGCCCCGCCCTCTTCACCCACGCCGGGCTGCGCGCCTCCCTGGGGCTGATCGAGGAACTCGGCGTCGCCGCCGTGCACGCCCACGATGTCGCCCTCGCCGACCGTTTCCGCGCGGGCCTGCGCGACCTGGGCCACGAGCCGGTCCCGGCACCCGGCTCGGCGATCGTCTCCGTACCCGGCCTGGGCGGGCACCAGCCGGGGCTCAGCGCGCGGGGCATCGAGGTCTCCGACCGCGCGGGCAATCTGCGCGCCGCGTTCCACCTCTACAACACCTCCGACGACGTGGACCGGCTGCTGGCCGCGCTGGCGGACTGAGGCCCTGGGCAGGCGGCCGGGGGAAAACCCGTCCCGGGGTCATGGGCGGGGTCATGGACGCGCGACTGCGGACCGGCGCCGGACGCGCCCGTGGGCCCGCCACCCCTCGATCGGGACGACGGGCCCACAAGGCACCGATGTGGATACCGGGTCAGCGCACCGGCGTGGATACCGGGGCGGACGCCGGGTCAGCGCACCGGCGTGAAGTCCCGGGCGCCGATGTACTCCGGTCGCCGCACGGGCGCCGCGAACGGCTCCACCGCCGCGTTGTCCACGCTGTTGAAGACGATGAACACATTGCTGCGCGGGAACGGTGTGATGTTGTCGCCGGAGCCGTGCATGCAGTTGCAGTCGAACCAGGTCGCCGAGCCCGCCCGGCCGGTGAACAGACGGATGCCGTACTCGCCCGCCATGGCGGTGAGCGCCTCGTTCGAGGGCGTACCGGCGTCCTGCATCTTGAGTGACTGCTTGTAGTTGTCCTTGGGCGTGGCGCCCGCGCAGCCCAGGAACGTGCGGTGCGAGCCCGGCATGATCATGAGCCCGCCGTTGGTGTCGTGGTTCTCGGTCAGCGCGATCGACACGGACACCGCCCGCATGTGCGGCAGACCGTCCTCGGCGTGCCAGGTCTCGAAGTCGGAGTGCCAGTAGAAGCCGCTCGCGCCGAAACCGGGCTTGACGTTGATCCGGGACTGGTGGACGTAGACGTCCGAGCCGAGGATCTGGCGGGCGCGTCCGACCACCCGTTCGTCCCGCACCAGCCGGGCGAACAGCTCACTGATCCGGTGTACCTCGAAGACCGAACGGATCTCCTGCGAGTGCGGTTCGATGATCGAACGATCATCGGCCCTGATCGTCGGATCGGCGATCAGCCGCTCCAGCTCCTGCCGGTAGACGGCGACCTCGTCATCGGTGATCAGTTGATCGATCGCGAGGAAACCGTCCTGTTCGTAACCGCGCAGATCGGTCGCCGGGATCGGGCCCGGGGCGCCGGGGGCGCTCCAGACGACCGGGTCCTGGCGGGGGGTGGTCACCTCGGTGGCGCCGCGGCTGGGGTACGGATCGGTGATCGTGGTCATGGCGGTCACACCTCCTCGGAGTCGGAGTCGGAGTCGGATTCGGGCTCGGTGAGCAGCGGATAGACGCCGTCCTCGTCGTGGTCCTCCCGCCCGGTGACCGGCGGGTTGAACACACAGAGGCAGCGGAAGTCCTCCTTGACCCGGAGCGTGTGCCGCTCATGGCCGTCGAGGAGGTACATGGTGCCGGGCGTGATCGTGTGGGTCAGCCCGGACTCGTGGTCGGTCAGCTCGGCCTCGCCCTCGACGCAGACCACGGCCTCGATGTGATGGGCGTACCACATCGAGGTCTCGGTGCCGGCGTAGAGGATCGTCTCGTGCAGCGAGAAGCCGACGCGCTCCTTGGCGAGCACGATGCGTTTGCTCTCCCAGGTGCCGGACGCGGCCTTCACATGCCGGTCGGTGCCTTCGATCTCCTTGAATGATCGAACGATCACGGTGGTGCGATGCCTCCTCGGACGGATCGGACAGAACGGAATCGAGCAGAACGGGATCGGATGATGCTGAATCGGATGGAACGGACTTGAACGGCACGGACTTGAACAGAACGGAGTTGCGCAGAACGAAGGGGACGGAGCCGGAGGGCCCCGTCCCCGGCCCGGATCAGACCGTTTCGCGTACCGCGCGGGCCAGTGTCTTCAGGCCCTCGTCCAGTTCGTCCGGGGCGATGGTCAGCGCGGGCAGCAGTTTGACCACCTCGCCCTCGGGGCCGGAGGTCTCGATCAGCAGCCCGAGATCGAACGCCCGCTGGGCGATCCGTCCGGCCCGGTCCTTGTCGTGGAACTCCACGCCCCACACCATCCCGCGCCCGCGGTACTCCTTGATGTCGGCGAGGTTCTCCTCGGTGATCGAGATCAGTGCGCGCTCGATCTGCTCACCGCGCTCACGGGTCTGCTTCTCCATGGCGGAGCCGTCGGCCCAGTAGGTCTCCAGGGCGGCCGTGGCGGTCACGAACGCGGGGTTGTTGCCGCGGAAGGTGCCGTTGTGCTCGCCGGGCTCCCAGACGTCCAGCTCCGGCTTGAACAGGCACAGGGACATGGGCAGCCCGTAGCCGCTGATCGACTTGGAGACGGTCACGATGTCCGGGGTGATCCCGGCCTCCTCGAACGAGAAGAACGCGCCCGTTCGGCCGCAGCCCATCTGGATGTCGTCGACGATCAGCAGCATGTCGCGGCGCTCGCACAGCTCGGCCAGCGAGCGCAGCCACTCGGGCCGGGCCACATTGATGCCGCCCTCGCCCTGCACGGTCTCCACGATCACCGCGGCGGGCTGGTTCAGTCCGGAGCCCTGGTCCTCCAGGAGCCGTTCGAACCACAGGAAGTCCGGCACCCGGCCGTCCAGATAGTGATCGAACGGCATGGGCGTGCCGTGCACCAGCGGGATCCCGGCCCCGGCGCGCTTGAACGCGTTGCCGGTCACCGCGAGCGAGCCGAGCGACATCCCGTGGAAGGCGTTGGTGAACGAGACGATCGACTCGCGGCCCTTCACCTTCCGCGCCAGCTTCAGCGCGGACTCCACGGCGTTGGTGCCGGTGGGCCCCGGGAACATCACCTTGTACGGCAGATCGCGCGGGCGCAGCACCAGATCCTGGAACGCGCTCAGGAACGATCGTTTCGCGGTGGTCGACATATCGAGGCCATGGGTGACCCCGTCGCGCATCAGATAGTCGATGAGCGCGCGTTTGAGCACGGGGTTGTTGTGCCCGTAGTTGAGCGACCCCGCACCGGCGAAGAAGTCCAGATACCGGTGGCCGTCCTCGTCGTACATCAGGCTGCCCTGCGCACGGTCGAACACGGTGGGCCACCCGCGGCAGTAGCTGCGCACCTCGGACTCCAGGGTCTCGAAGATGCTCAGGTCGGGCTGGGTGATGGTCACAGTGAATCGCTCCTCAGTGCGAAGGGCCTCGATGCGGCCGGGTGGTCAGCGGGCCGATGCGGTAAAGGACCTCGGGGTCGTGCGGGCCGTCCGGGAACAGTTCCGTGCCGAACAGCACCTCGCGTTCCACGCGGGCGCCGTGCCGGTCGGCGTAGGCGGCGAACAGCCGCTCGGAGGCGGTGTTGCCGGGCGTGATGGTGGTCTCGACGCCGGTCAGCGGCCGTTCGGCGGCGATCCGGGCGGTCAGGTCGTCCAGCAGCCGCGCGGCGAGCCCCCGCCCCCGGTGCGCGGCGTCCACCGCCACCTGCCACACCAGCAGCGTGCCCGGCCGGTCCGGCCTGAGGTATCCGGTCACGAACCCAACGGGTGTGCCGTCCCCGGCACGGGCCACCGCCGATGTGGCCGCGAAGTCGCGGCACCACAGCAGATAGGCGTAGGACGAGTTCAGGTCAAGATTTCCGGATTCCTTGGCGAGGCGCCAGAGCGCCGCCCCGTCGGCCACCGACGGACGGTCGATCTGCAGGTCTGCGTGTGCGGCAGTCATGCGAATTGAATTTAGCGAGGTAAATTTGAAATTTCATGGGTGATGAGCCTTGGGTCCGGGCCGTTGCTGTGTTATCGCGCGGGCGTGAGGACGCTTACCGAGGGCAGGTGGATTGTGAGTATTTGTCCAGAGTAAATCGGGATGAAAAGGACCGCTTGTGGAACGCATCACAATCATGTAACCCTCGTGGCGGCGTTCCGGATTGCCCTCTTGGTGTTCGCGGAATCTTGGTGTTTAGGCAGGGAGATCGCGGGCAGAAGAAGAGAGGTTTCTGCTCTCATTTAAATCTTATGATTCAAGCCTGATTCTCAGGAAAGCGCCCGCGCGAATAACGGTCCGGGAAATGCTCCCGGCCGACCTGGAAATCACCCGTGCGGAGCCGTTGCATTGCCCGTGCGGGGTCGGCGCATTGCCCGGGAAAAGGGTGTGCGGAACGTCCGTCCCGGAGCGCTTCCGGGTTGCCCGGTGGGGCCCCGCGCCCCTGTGAGACCCTCGTGCGCGACACACCTGAGGGGGCATCACATGAGCGACCACCGCATCGAGTTGGCCGACGCCGTCGAGGCCGTACGCGACGAACTCATCACCGCCGCCGCCCGCGCGACCGGGCGGGACGTGACCTTCGAGGTCGGCGACATCGAGCTGGAGTTCGCCGTCGAACTGCGCAAGGAGGTCAAGGGCGGGGCCAAGGTCAAGGCATGGGTCGTGGAGGCCGGTGCCGACGGCGGCCTCGGCACCAGCCGCACCCACCGTGTCGCCGTCACGCTCCGCGCCCTGGACGCCCGCACCGGCCGCCCGTGGAGGGTGCGCAACGACAGCCGGGGGAGCACGGCCGGGTTCGGCGCCGCACCCGGCGGTGACACGGCCGGCGGCGACGGGGTCCGGTAGGCGTGGGTAATGGGTAACACCGGAATCACCGGCTCCGGGGACCTTGCCGGGCCTGACGGAATCGCCGGCTCCGCCGACCTCACCCGCCCCGACGGAGTCACCCGCCCCGGCGAGATCGCCCTAGACCGCGTCGTCGTGGTCCAGGGAACAGGCGCGGGCGCGGACGCGGGCCAGGGCAGCGGCGTGCTGCTCGACGCGTACATCGTGCTGACCGCCGCGCATGTCGTGGCGGGCCAGGACACCGCCGAGGTGATCCACCCCGCCTACGGCCGCCCCGTGCCCTGCAAGGTCGCCTGGGCGTCCGCGGAACTGGACGTGGCCCTGCTCGCCGCCGACCGGGTGGTGATCGGCGGTGAGCGGGCCGCCCCGCTCGGGGCGATCCGCTACGGCCGGATCGCCACCGCGTCCCCCGTCCCGCACTGCCAGATCGTCGGCTTCCCCGACATCCAGCGGTACGGCCCCCACGGCACCCAGGGTGACGAACTGGAGTACGACCAGTACGCGGTGAGTGTGCTGCCCATGGCCGGGCGCGTACGGGATCTGCTGGTCTGCCAGCTCGGCCAGTCCGCCGCCGACGAACACGGCCCCGCGCGGTCCCCGCTCGCCGGGCTGTCCGGGGCGCCGGTCTTCGCCGGAGCCGTGCTCTTGGGCGTGGTCACCCAGGTGCCCCGGGACCGCCACCACCTCAGGATCGAGGCGGTCCCGGTCGAGATCGCGATGAGGGCGGCGGAGCGCGAGTTCAGCTGGCCCGCCAAGACCTTCGAGGACATCACCGAGGTCCACCCCGAGGACGAACGGTTCGAGGCCCGCTACGCCGCCGATCTGAAGGCCCAGTACCGCAGGACGGAGATCTTCGGCATCGAGGAACTCGGCCGGAGCGAGTCACGCTGGGACCTCGACACCGCCTACCACAGCCTCGAAGCCGCCGAGACGGTCCCGGGCAGGGCCTCCGGGAGGGCCACCGGAACAACGCCCGGAGCAACACCCGGGAGAGCGCCGGGAGCAACACCCGGGACAGCGCCCGGGGCGGTGCCCGAGATCGCGCCCGAGACCCCGCGCCGGCGTATCGAGACCCTGCTCACCGACCGCCCCCGCGCCCTGCTGCGCGGCGAGGCGGGCGCCGGGAAGACCACCCTGGTGTGGTGGCTCGCCGCGCACGCCGCGACCGGCACCCTGGACCGGCGGCTGCGCGAACTGAACCACCTCGTCCCCTTCGTCGTCCCCCTGCGCAAGGTCCACGCGCGCGGGAGCGGCTTTCCGTCCCTCGCGGAACTGCCCTCCACCGGCCGTGTCCTCACCGAGGACCCGCCCCCGGGCTGGGTCCGGCGGGTCCTGGAAGCCGGACGCGGCCTGCTCCTGGTGGACGGTCTGGACGAGGTCCCGGAGCGGGAGCGCGAGGAGGCCCGGCGCTGGCTCTCCGTCCTGCTGGACCGCTACCCCAGGACCCGCTGCCTGGTCACCGTCCGCCCCAACGCCGTCCCCAGGCACTGGCTCGCCGCCGAACGGTTCACCGAGCTGAACCTGCTGCCCATGAACGACGACGACATCGACGCGTTCGTCCGGGCCTGGCACACCGCCGCGCGCCTGGAGCACGAGCGCCACGGCACGCCGGGCGGCGCGGACGAGGAGCGGGCCCATCTCACCACCCTGGAGGAGTCCCTGCTCCACCAGTTCCAGGAGAACGACGCCCTGCACACCCTGGCCCGTACGCCGCTCCTGTGCGCCGTGATCTGCGCGCTGCACCGGCGCCGGGGCGGCCTGCTGCCCACCACCCGCTGGTCCCTGTACCGCGCCGCCCTGGCGATGCTCCTGGGCGGCCGTGACGCGGGCCGCGGGGTCGTCCAGGTCGATCTGACCCTCGACCCCGACGAACAGCACGCCCTGCTCCAGCGGATCGCCATCTGGCTGGTCCGCACCGGCCGGCAGCAGATGACCCGCGCGGAGGCGGCCCGCCAGCTCGGCCTCGGCCTGCGGGACATGCCGCGCATCCGGTCCCAGAACGTCACCGCGGAACGGGTCCTCCAGTTCCTCCTCGACCGCAGCGGCCTGCTCCAGGAACGGGGTGACGACGACGTCCAGTTCATCCACCGGACCTTCCAGGACTTCCTGGCGGCGAAGGAGTTCCAGGAGAGCGGGTACGTCCTGGAACTGCTGGCCCACACGGGCGACGAGGAGTGGCGCGACGTGGTGGTCATGGGAGCGGGGCACGCGACCCGCAGAGACGCGCAGCAACTCATCGAGCAGCTGATCGAGCAGGGGGACGCCGTCGAGAGGCGCCCCGAACGGTTCCGCCTCCACCTGCTCGCGGCCCGCTGCGCGGTCGGTCTGCTCTCCCTGGACGAGCGGCTGATGGGGCGGGTCCGGGAGCGGGTGGGGGCGTTGCTGCCGCCGGAGGCGAACGCCGAGACCCGGGCCCTCTCCGAACTGGGCGACTGGGCGGTGGACCTGCTTCCCGGGCCGGAGGAGTTGGGGGACGACCCCGCCCGGCTCGTCGTCCAGGCGCTGACGGGTATCCGGAGCACGTCGGCGCGCAGCGCCCTCAGGGCCTACGCGTTCCATCCGAGCAGGATGGTGCGCATGCAGGTCGTCCGGGGCTGGAGCAGACAACCCCTGCGGGAGTACGCCCGCGAGGTGCTCATGGGCATGCACGCGCCCACGCTGACCGTGCGCACCGCGGAGCAACTGGCCGCTGCGGCATGTCTGGCCTCGGTCGAGTTCCTGTGGCTGCACGGCGAGTTCACCTCCGGGGAGCTGACCGCGCGGCTTCCCGCCTCCGGCACCCGGCACCTCCGTCTGCGGCACAACACCCGGGTCGCGGACCTGGACTTCCTCCGGGGCAGGACGGATCTGGAGATGCTGCTGGTGGAGAACTGCCCGGCCCTGCGGGACTTCTCCGCTCTCGCCGGGCTCGGGCTCGACCTCCTGCACCTGGGTGGCGCGACGGTGCCGGAGTGCTGGGAGGCCGTCTCCGCGTCGACCGGCCTGGCCGGCCTGCAACTCTTCGACGGGCACCTACGTGATCTGCTCCCCGACCGGGAGGTTCCGAACATCCGGCAGCTGAGTCTCGTCGATATCAAGAGCGACATCGATCTGGAAACGATCACCCGGGTGTTCACCGGTGTGCAAACGATCGATGTGCGATGGAGTTCCGATCAGGAGACGCGCCCCCTGGTGATCGACCTGACCCCGCTGCACTCCCGCCCCGGCCTCACCATCGAGTTCTCGGAAGACAACCTCGAACACGTCGGCTTCCTCGGAGAGAAGGACATGGGTGATCGTTTGGTGATCGGACAATCATCGCTCTCCGACTAGAGCGCGCCCCGCGCGCCCAGCGCCCCCTCCGCAGCCCTCAGCGCCCCCACCACATCCACATCCAGCCCCTGCTCCGCCATCGCCACCCCGAGCCCCGTCAGACACGCCCGGACCGCACCCGGCGCCGCGTCCGCGCCGTAGTGGTTGACGCGGATCATCTCCTTGGCCAGGGCGCCGCCGCCCGCCGCCAGCGGCAGGGACGGGTCCGCGGCCAGGGCACGGGCGACCAGGTCCGACGCGATCACCCCGGCCGGGGCGCGCAGGGTCGTGGCGACCGGCGCCGCGTCCCGCGCCTCGTGGACGTACGGCTCCAGGCCCCCGCCCAGCGCCAGCGCGCCCGCGCGGGTCCCGGCGGCAGCCGCGGCGTGGCGGGCCATGACCGTGTCCAGCCCCTCCGACTCGATGCGCGCCACGCACGCCTCCAGCGCGAGCATCTCCAACTGCGCGGGTGCGTGCAGCAGGGCCTTGCGGCCACCGTCGATCCAGCGCTCCTTCCAGTCGAGGAGGGAGAGGTAGGAGCGGCGCGGGGCGCGGGGGTTGTCCGCCATGCGCGTCCATGCTCGTTCGCTCACCGACACGGCCGACACGCCGGCGGGACCGCCCATCGCCTTCTGCGCGCCGATCACGCACAGATCGACACCCCAGGCGTCCGGCAGCACCGGTTCGGCGCCCACCGAGGCCACGGCGTCCAGATAGAACAGGGCGCCATGGGCCCGTACGACCTCGCCGATCTCGGCGACCGGGTTGGTGTTGCCGGTGGCCGCCTCCGCGTGCACCAGGGAGACGAAATCGATCTCCGGGTGCTCGGTCAGGGCCTCGCGGATCTGGTCGGCGGTGACCGCGGTGTGGAAGGGAACCGCCAGGTCGTGCACGGTCGCGCCGCAGTCCCGCAGCCAGTCCCCGAAGGTCTGGCCGTACGGTCCCGTGATCACGTTCAGCGCGGTCGTCGAAGGGGTCGCCGTCGCGCGGATCGCGCCCTCCAGCGGGAGCAGCGCCTCGCCCTGGGTGATCACCACGTCCTGGCGGGTGCCGAGCAGCCGGGCCACCCGGTCCTCGATGGCGGCGAAGCGGCCGGCGCTCAGCGGGGCGAGGTCGAGGAAGGGGTGGGACACGCTCACGGGGGTGCTCTTTCGCTTTCGGAGGGGGAGGGCGGGGGCGGAGGGCGGAGGGCTGAGGACGGATTCGGGTGACGCGTGGCGGGTGACGGGTGACGGGTGGCAGATGATGGATGGCGGATTCGGGTGACGGATCGGGTGACGGATGTCGATTGATCATTCGATCGACCCGATGATCGGTCGACCGGTACTGATCAAGCCGATCGATCGACGCCATCGAGAGTAACCGGCACACTTCCCAACCGGCGCACATCCCACCCATCTCACCCTTCCCACCCGTCCCGCCTTCCCGTCCCACCCGCCGGTTCACCCGCGCCCGGCGATAATTACGCTGGTCGGCATGAGCGACGCGCTGCATGTGAAGGGACGGATCCTGGTCGGACCGGACGACGTCCGCGACGAACTGTGGGTCCTGGACGGCCGTATCTCCTACGACCGCCCCACCACCGCCCGCGACCTCCGCACCGTCGAGGGCTGGGTCCTGCCCGGCCTGGTCGACGCCCACTGCCATGTCGGCCTCGACCAGCACGGACCCGTCCCCGACGACGTCTCCGAGAAGCAGGCCCTCACCGACCGGGAGGCCGGTGCCCTGCTGCTGCGCGACGCCGGGTCGCCCTCGGACACCCGCTGGATCGACGCCCGCGACGACCTCCCGAAGATCATCCGGGCCGGCCGCCACATCGCCCGCACCCGCCGCTACATCCGCAACTACGCCTGGGAGATCGAACCGGAGGACCTCGTCGCGTATGTCGCCCAGGAGGCCCGGCGCGGCGACGGCTGGGTCAAACTGGTCGGCGACTGGATCGACCGCGAGGCCGGTGATCTGACGGCCTGCTGGCCCCGCGAGGCCCTGGCACCGGCCATCGCCGAGGCCCACCGGCTCGGCGCCCGGGTCACCGCCCACTGCTTCGCCGAGGACTCGCTGCGCGACCTGGTCGAGGCCGGTATCGACTGCGTCGAGCACGCCACCGGCCTGACCGACGACCTGATCCCGCTGTTCGCCACACACGGGGTGGCGATCGTCCCGACCCTGATCAACATCGCCACCTTCCCGCGCCTCGCCGACGGCGGCGAGAGCAAGTTCCCGCGCTGGTCGGCCCATATGCGCCGGCTCCACGAACGCCGCTACGACACCGTCCGCAACGCCTACGACGCCGGGATCGCGGTGTTCGTCGGCACCGACGCGGGCGGCACCCTGCCGCACGGGCTGGCGGCGGCGGAGGTCGGTGAGCTGGTGACGGCCGGGCTCCCGGCGGTGGACGCGATCTCGGCGGGGACCTGGGCGGCCCGCGCCTGGCTCGGCCGCCCCGGCCTGGACGAGGGCGCCCCCGCCGACCTCGTCGTCTACGACCAGGACCCGCGCGACGACGTCCGCGTCCTGACGGCCCCGCGCCGGGTGGTGCTGAACGGGCGGGTCGTCGTCTGACGAAGCGCAGCGCGGCACAGCACGGAACAGCACAGCACAGCACGGCCCGGACCTGGACCGGGCCCCAGCATCGGCCCCCCGCAGCACCGACCCCGACCCCGCCCCCCAACCCGCCCCAGATCGAGCCCCCCGTCACACGGTTGACGGAGCGTGACGAAGACGGCAGCAGGTCGTTAAGTACCTTCCACGACATCACCCCCCCACCCCCACCCCCTCGAATGCCATCTGGTGCTCCGGTGAAGTCCTGGAACAGCCGTGCCGAAGGATTCGAAAACGTGCCCGGAAACCCCACGTCCGGGTGAAGTGACGCAGGATTGCTGCCCGTTCACTCTCCGTGCGTAATTCTTACGGGGTCCCAAGCTTGTCTCTTCTGGGGGTCCCACACCGTGAACGGCACCACCAACTTCCGCATGCCCGCACACCGGTTCGCGCCCGTCCGCAGACTCGCGGTCGTGGCCACCGCCACCGTCCTGGCCGCCGGTCCCGCGGCCCTGGCCGGAGCGGGCTCCGCGCACGCCACCGAGGAGGGCCGCGCCGACGCCGTCGTCCTGCGCACCGGGCTCGATGTGAGCCTGCTCAACAAGACCGTGAACGTCCCGCTCGCGCTCAGCCTCAACGAGGTCGAGGCGCCGCAGAGCGCCGAGAAGACCGCGCTCACCGCCCGGCTCGACGGCGTCGACGGCGGAAAGTCCTTCAGCGTGCTGAGCGCCGAGGTCGCCGAGGCCAGGGCGACCGTGGAGAACGGCACCGCCGAGGGCAGCACCCGCCTCGCCCACGCCAAGCTGCACGTCCCCGGGCTGCCGCTGCTCTCCCTCATCGAGGTCGAGCAGGTCACCTCCAAGGCGACCTGCGTCGCGGGCGGGAAGCCGGTCGCCGAGTCCAATGTGCTCGGCTCGGTCACCGTCCTCGGCAAGAGGATCACCCTGAGCGCGGGCGGCACCACCGAGGTCGAGGTGCCGGGCGTGGGCGAGGTCCGGCTCGACCTGTCCAAGCGCGAGACCACATCGAGGACGGCCGCCGCGACCGCCCTCGAACTCAGCGTCTCCGTCAACCCGCTGGAGCTGAACGTCGCCGAGGTCAACGGTGTCGTGACGCTCGCCGAGGCCACCTGCGAGGCCCCGGCCGCCCCCGCCGTCACCGAGCCGTCGGCGCCCGCCGGGTCCGAGAAGCCCGGCGCCGAACCGGCCGCCGAGGAGGAGCCCGCCATCGAGCCCCAGGGCGGCAAGGCCACCGAGGCCAACCTCGCCGAGACCGGCGGCAGCTCCATGACCCCGTACCTCGCCGGTGGCGCGGTCGCCCTGCTGGCGGCGGGCGGGGGAGCGGTGGCCCTGGCCCGCCGCCGGAACGGGTAGCCACAGCGGGGCCAACGGGCCAACGGGGGTACCGGCCAACGGGGTACCGGGGGGCGCAGGCGTCGGCTGTCAGGGATCGGAGGACGGCACCCCGGCAGCCGACGTCGGCTGTCAGGGATCGGAGGACGGCACCCCGGCAGCCGACCCCTCCCGCACCGCGCCGACCGCCGCCCCCAACGCCCCCACGAACGCGTCCGTCGTCCCCCGGTCCCGTACCGCCACGCGGAGCCAGTCCTCGCCCAGCCCCGGGAACGTGTCCCCGCGCCGGACCGCGAAGCCCAGGTCCCGCAGCCGGTGCCGGACGGCGGACGCGCCCCGCAGCCGGACGAGGACGAACGGAGCCTGCGCCGGGCCGGTCACGCTCAGCCCCGGAACCGCCGACAGCGCCGCCACCAGATGGGCCCGGTCGGCGGCGATCCGCTGGGCCGCGCGGTCGGCCTCCGCCAGCGCGCGGGGTGTCATACACGCCTCGGCGGCGGCCAGCGCGGGCGTGGACACCGGCCACAGCGGCTGGACGCGCTCCAGCGCGGCGACGGTCTCCGGCGGAGCCAGCACGTACCCGATGCGCAGCCCGGCCAGGCCCCAGGTCTTGGTCAGACTGCGCAGCACCACCAGCCCGGGTACGTCGGTCCGGTCGGCCAGCGACTCCCGTTCGCCCGGCACCGCGTCCATGAACGCCTCGTCCACCACCAGCGTCCGCCCCGGCCGGGCCAGTGCCATGACGGCCGCCGCCGGATGCAGCACCGAGGTCGGGTTCGTCGGGTTGCCGAGCACCACCAGGTCGGCGTCCTCCGGGACGGCCGCCGGGTCCAGCCGGAAGCCGTCCGCGGCCCGCAGCAGCACCCGGTCGACGGTGTGCCCGGCGTCCCGCAGCGCCGCCTCCGGCTCGGTGAACTGCGGGTGCACCACCACCGGCCGGCTCACCTTCGCCGCCCGCGCCAGCAGGACGAACGCCTCCGCCGCGCCCGCCGTCAGCAGGACCCGCTCCGGGCCGAGCCCGTGCCGGGCCGCCACTGCCGCCCGCGCCCGCCGCCCGTCCGGATAGGCCGCGAGCCCGTCCAGTGACCCGGCGATCACCTCCCGCAGCCACGCCGGAGGGGTGTCCGCGCGGACGTTCACGGCGAGATCGACCAGCGCCGATCCCTCGTCCCGGACCTCCGCGTCGCCGTGATGCCCCAGATCGGGCAGCCCGGCGGGCGGGTCACCCGGCATGGCTGGTCGCGGGGTGCTGCCCCTGCCCGTTCCCATGACTGTGCCCCGGCCCCGGCCCCGGTCCCGGCCCCGGTCCCTGCCCCGGTCCCGGCGCCTGCCCGTGCGGGTCGTGATGGTGATGAGAGTGACCGTGATGGTGCCCGTCGTCGTCCGGATGGAAATGCGGCTGCTGCGGCGCCCCCACCTTCTCCTCGAACCCCGGCAGCGCGATCCGGTACACGCACGCGTCGCAGTTCATCCGCACATCGCCGCGCACCGCCTCCGCGTACCGCTCCATCACCAGGTCCAGCAGCTCCGGCTCCGGTCCGATGACGTCCGCCGAGCGCACCTCCACCTCCGGGTGGGCGGCGGCCCAGCCGGCGGTCTGCTGCCGCACCCGCTCCGGCAGGATCCCGGTGAACAGGAAGTAGGGCAGCACCACGATCCGCCGCGCCCCCAGCCGGACACACCGGTCCAGCCCGCTCGGCACATCCGGCGCCGCCAGCGACACGAACGCCGTCTCCACCCCCGCGTACCCGCGCCCCTCCCACAGCAGCCGGGCCGCCTTGTGCACCTCGGCGTTGGCGTCCGGGTCGGTCGAACCCCGTCCGACCAGCAGCACGGTGACATCGGCCAGGTCTTCGGGGGAGCGCCCGGCCGCGCCGAGCGCGTCGTCCAGCCGCCGTTCCAGCACCGCCAGCAGCGAGGGATGCGGGCCCAGGGGACGGCCGTAGGAGTACGAGATCCCGGGGTGCCGCTCCTTCTCCCGGGCCAGGGCCGCCGGTATGTCGCCCTTGGCGTGCCCGGCGGCCACCAGCATCAGCGGTACGGCGGCGAACCGGCGCACCCCGCGCTCCACCAGCTCGGCCACCGCCTCGCCGAGCGGCGGCGGGGACAGCTCGATGAAACCGCCCGCCACGGGCAGATCGGGGTGGCGGCGACCCAGTTCCCGGACGAAGGCACGGAAGGCCTCCGCCCCGGCGTCGTCGCGGGTGCCATGGCCGGCGATCAGCAGAGCGGGCCTCGGGGTGGTCACGGTTTCTCCTCAACAGCGGACAACAGGTGATGCGGGTGGTGCGGGTGGTGCGAAAAATACGGGCGGTACGGGCGGTATTGCGGGCTGTGCGGGCGGTACGGGCGGTACCCGCGGTAATGGGGGGGTAAGGGCGGTACGGAGGCTACGTGACGCGATTTGCCGGCGCCCCCCGCCCCTCCTGCCACCGATACCCCCGGGGCGTCACCATCCGCCCCGCGATCTCCCGGCTGGCCGTGTTGCCGACCACGACGACGGTCATCATGTCGACGCCCGCCGGATCCAGCGCCGCCAGGGTCGTCAGCCGCACCGACTCGTCCGGCCGGGAGGCATTGCGGACGACCCCCACCGGCGTCGTCGCCGCCCGGTGCCCGGCGAGCAGGCCGAGCGCCTTCGGGAGCTGCCAGTCCCGGCCCCGGCTGCGCGGGTTGTAGAACGTCACCACCAGGTCCGCCTCCGCCGCCGCCCGGACCCGCCGCTCGATGACCTCCCACGGCGTGTGCAGATCCGACAGGCTGATCGAGACATGGTCGTGCCCCAGCGGCGCCCCCAGCAGCGCCCCGGCCGCCAGCGCGGCGGTCACCCCGGGCACCCCGACGACGTCGATGTCGTCCCCGGCCTCCGCGAGCGCCGGTGACGCCATCGCGTACACCCCGGCGTCGCCGCTGCCGATCAGCGCGACCGCCCGCCCCCGCCGGGCCTCCTCGACGGCGGTCCGGGCCCGTTCCTCCTCGGCCCCGAGCCCCGACTCCAGTACCCGTGTGCCCGGCCGCAGCAGATCCCGGATCTGTGCCACGTACTGATCCAGCCCCACGACCACGGAGGCGCGGCGCAGTTCGGCCGTGGCGCGCGGGGTGAGCAGGTCCCGTGCGCCCGGACCGAGCCCGACGACCGCGAGCCGCCCCCGCCCCGGTCGCCGGACCACCGCGCAGGTCGCCATCGCCGACTTCCGCTTCGGCACGACCAGTTCACCGCCCCCGGCCAGCGCCGCCGCCTCGGCGACGGAGGGGGTGCCGACGGCGGCGAGCGGCGCGTCGGACGGGTTCGGGACGTCGATCGCCGCGAGGGTGTCCGCGGGGTAGGTGACCAGCGGCACCCCGAACCGCCCGGCCGCCGCCACGATCCCGGGCTCCTCCGCCTTGGCGTCCACGGTCGCGAACCGGCCGACGCTGCGCGCCGACAGCCCCGCCTCCCGCAGCGCGTCCTGAACCAGCGCGACGATCTCCGCGGCCGGGGCGTTCCGGGAGGCACCCACCCCGACGACCAGCGTCGGCGGTCGCAGCACCACCTCACCACCACCGGAGCCACCGGAGCCGCCGGGTTCACCGGAGCCGCCGGACTCACCGGATTCACCGGGCGCCACGACCCGGTCCGACACCCGCAGCACGTACGCTCCCGTCGCCGCTCCCGTCGCCGCTCCCGTCGCCGCCACCGGCGCCGTCACGGAGACCGGCAGCGCCGGCAGCGGCCACGCAGTCTCCGTCCGCAGCACCACCCGCTCCCCGTCCAGCAGCGCGCGCGACACCGCCGCCACATCGCCCTCGACCGGCAGGCCCAGCGTGTCCAGCCCGGCCATGCCGACGGCGTCCGTCGCCGTGGTCACCACCGGCTCCGCGCCCAGCACCCCGGCGACCTCGGCGGCCAGCGCGTTCGCGCCCCCGCCGTGCCCGCCGACCAGGGCGACGGCGAACCGCCCGCCCTCGTCCACACAGACCACGCCCGGATCGGACCCCTTGTCCGACAGCAGCGGCGCGATCAGCCGCACCACCGCCCCGGTGGCCAGAAAGCACACCACCCGCTCGCACTCGGCGAACGCGGCCCGCACCGCGTCCCCGACGGGACCCTCGTACACCCGGGTCCGGCCGGGCCACGCACCGGCCAGCCGGTCCCGCGCCACCGCCCCCGCCGCCGTCGCCGAAACAAGCCCGATCACCGCTCGACCTCTTCCCTCTCGAACCCCATGCCCATCCCCGTCCCTGTTCCCATCTCCATCCCCGTCCTCACAGTCGTGATCACGTGCTCGCGCCCCGCTCGCGCAGCGCGCGTCTCGCCTCCGGGTCGGCCCGGCGATGGCCGTGGAAGTGACCGGGGTGGTAGAGGTGCGAGCGGGTGCCGCGGGCGTCGAGGGCGGGGCCGACCAGGAACAACGTGTGCTTCCAGAGCCTGTGCTCCTTGACGGTCTCCTCCAGCGTGGCGATCGTGCACCTCACGATCAGCTCCTCCGGCCAGGTCGCCTGGTACGCCACCACGACCGGAGTGTCCCCCGGGTAGCCCCCCTCCAGCAGCTCCCGCACCAGCTGGCCGCTGCGCGCCGCCGACAGGAACAGCGCCATGGTCGTCCCGTGCCGGGCGAACTCCCGTACCTCCTCGCCGGGCGGCATCGGCGTCTTGCCGCCGCCGAGGCGGGTCAGGATCACCGACTGCGCCACCTCGGGGATGGTCAGCTCCCGCCCGGCCAGTGCGGCGACCGCCGAGAAGGACGAGACGCCGGGCACGATCTCCACATCGATCCCGATCTCCGCGCACCGGTCGGCCTGCTCCTGCGTACCGCCCCACAGCGCCGGGTCGCCGGAGTGGATGCGCGCCACCCGCAGCCCGTCCCGCCGCGCCCGCTCGTAGACGGCGACGACGTCCTCCAGCGACAGCACAGCCGAGTCCAGGATCTCCGCCCCGTCCCGGGCGTGCTCCAGCACCTCGGCCTGCACCAGGCTCGCCGCCCAGATCACCACGTCCGCCTCGGCGATGGCCCGCGCGGCACGGAACGTCAGCAGATCGGCGGCGCCGGGACCGGCCCCGACGAAGGTCACCTTGCCGGCGGGGACAGCGACCGCCTCGGCGTCGGGCATGGGTTCGGGTTCCTCTCGTACGGGCGGGCGGATGATCAAAAGGTGGGGGAGCGAGGGTGTCGGGGGCGTCGTAACCGTGCCGGGGCCGCCGGGTCCGATAGCAAGGGCACATGGCGGTGTTCGTCGCGCTCGGCGCGTTCCTGATGACGCTGGCCGGTGGCTGGACCGCGCAGCGGGTGACGGACCGCCGTCACCTGGTGCTGGGCCTGGCCGGCGGGCTGATGCTGGGTGTGGTGGGCCTGGATCTGCTGCCGGAGGCGCTGGAGGCGGCGGGCCGGGAGGTGTTCGGCGTACCGGCGGCGCTGCTGCTGTTCGTCGCCGGGTTCCTCCTCGCCCATCTGGTCGAACGGCTGCTGGCCGCCGCGCACGGCGGTGACGAGCATGCCCGCACCCCCGAGGTGGGGCTCACCGCCGCCGCGGCCATGGTCGGCCACAGCGCGATGGACGGGGTCGCGATCGGCGCCGCGTTCCAGGTCGGCGAGGGCATGGGGCTGGCCGTCGCGGTCGCGGTGATCGCCCATGACTTCGCGGACGGCTTCAACACCTTCACCCTCGCGACCCTCTACGGCAACGCCCGCCGCAAGGCCGTCGTCCTGCTGGTCGCCGACGCGGCGGCCCCCGTGCTGGGCGCCGCCTCGACCCTGCTCTTCACCCTCCCGCTCCCGGTGCTGGGCGGCTATCTCGGCCTGTTCGGCGGCGCCCTGCTCTATCTCGCGGCGGCGGAGATCCTCCCCGAGGCCCACCACAAGCACCCCGCGGGCCCGACCCTGCTGTGCACGATCGCCGGGGCGGGCTTCATCTGGCTGGTGGTGGGGCTGGCGGGGGAGTGAACGGGCCCGCGCGCCGGAGGGGGCACGCGTATCGGAGCACGCACGCGCACCCGGCCGGGCACCCCAGCCGTCCCCGCTCCCCTCACCGCCCGCACCCCCCGCACCCCCCGTCACAACTTCCCGCCCCGCCCGCCGTCCCGCCGCGCGGGCGCGATCAGCGTGGAGAGATACGGCAGCGGAGTCCCGTCCAGCTCACCCGCCGGCCGGATCGACTCGCCGTCCAGGCCCAGCGCCGACCCCCACACCGCGCCCTCGATCCGCCCGCTGTCCCGCAGCGCCTCGACCACCTCGGCGGCCTGCCGCCCGAACTTGTAGGCGACGACCGTCCCCGGCCCGTTCAGCGCGTCCTTGAGGACCCCGGTCCCCGCGGTCACCGGGACCAGCGTCAGCGGCTCGGTCCCCTCGGTGAGCACCGCCCCCGACCGGGCGGCGAGGTCCTGCATGGCGGTGATCCCGGGCACGGTCTCCACCACCGTCCCCGGCATCAGCGCGGTGACGGTCTGCGCGAGATAGGTGAAGGTGGAGTACACATTCGGGTCGCCGATCGTCGCGAACGCCACCCGGGCGTGCTCGGCGAGCAGCGCGGCGACCTGCCGCCCCGCGTCGTCCCAGGCGGCCTCGCGCCGCCCCCGGTCGGTCCGCTCGTTGAGCGCGAACACCACCCGGACGACCTTCTCCGCGCCGATGTGGTGCAGCACGGTCGCCTCCGCCCGCCCGCGCTCCCCGGTGTCCATCACCGGGACGACGACCACATCGGCGCCGCGCAGCGCGTTGACGCCCTTCACGGTCACCAGCTCCGGGTCACCCGGTCCGACCCCCACCCCGATCAGCGTGCTGCTCATGACGTCCGGCACCTTTCGACGAACCGACGGGCCACACCGGGCGCCGACGCCCAGTGGGTGTGCAGATAACTCGCGTGCACCCCGAGCCGGACGAACCCCTCGGCACGGGGCGTGGGCGTCCGCAGCCCCCAGGCGGGGGAGTCCCCGGCGCCGGGTTCGACGGCGGTCCGGTGGAACTCGTGGCCGCGCATCCGCGTCCCGGCGGCGGCCAGCACACTGTCGCCGACGGCCACGGCCTCCCGGTACCCGAGGGTGAGCCGGCCGGTCATCCGGGCCGAGGCGTCCAGCACCCCGCACATCGGCCGCCCGTCCAGTTCCCGGCAGAGATAGAGGAGCCCGGCGCACTCGGCGGCGACGGGCGCGCCGCGCTCCGCGAGCACCCCGATGTCCTTGCGCAGCGGCTCGTTGGCGGCCAGCTCCCCGGCGAACACCTCGGGAAACCCGCCCCCGACGACCAGCCCCGAGGTCCCCTCCGGCAGCCGCTCGTCCCGCAGCGGATCGAAGACGACGACCTCGGCCCCGGCCGCCCCCAGCAGCTCGGTGTGCTCGGCATAGGAGAAGGTGAACGCGGCCCCACCGGCGACGGCGACGACGGGCCGCCGCCGACCGCCACCGCCACTTGTCAGCCCGTCCGGCGTCCGAGGACGAGGCCCGCCCAGGACCGAACCCCCTGCAACCACACCCCCTGCAACCACACCCCCTACCGCCTCACCCCTCACAGCCTCCCCCGCGTCCCACCCCCCACCCCCCAACTCCCCCGCCCCCCGGGCGAGCCGCAGCAACCCCTCCAGATCGCACCCCGCCCCGACCCGCGCCCCCATCTCCGCCACCGCCGCCACGGCCTCCGCCCGCCGCTCCGCCACCGGCACCAGCCCCAGATGCCGGGACGGCGTCCCCACCGCCTCCGGCGCCCGCCGCACCACCCCCAGCACCGGCACCCCCACCGCCTCCAGCGCCTCCCGCAACAGCTCCTCGTGCCGGTCGGACCCCACCTTGTTGAGGATCACGCCCCCGATCCGCACCTCGGGGTCCCAGGTCACGAACCCGTGCACCAGCGCCGCCACCGACCGCGACTGCGCCGACGCGTCCACCACCAGCACCACCGGCGCCCGCAGCAGCTTCGCCACGTGCGCGGTCGACGCCAGTTCACCCTGCCCGGCGGCCCCGTCGAAGAGCCCCATCACCCCTTCGACCACGGCCACATCACACCCCCGCGACCCGTGCAGGAACAGCGGCCCGATCAGCTCCGGCCCGCACAGATACGCGTCGAGATTGCGCCCCGGCCGCCCGGTGGCGAGCGCGTGGTAGCCGGGGTCGATGTAGTCCGGCCCCACCTTGTGCCCGGACACGGCGAGCCCCCGCGCGGCGAACGCGGCCATCAGCCCGGTGGCGACGGTGGTCTTCCCGCACCCCGACGAGGGCGCGGCGATCACCAGCCGGGGCACGGACGCCAGGGGAACGCCCGCCCGCGGAACGGAGGGGTTCACGCCCCGCACCCCTCGCAAGCCCCACACCTCCCCGGCTCCTCCCTCACCACTCGATCCCCCGCTGCCCCTTCTGCCCCGCGTCCATCGGATGCTTCACCTTGGACATGTCGGTGACGAGATCGGCGTACGCGAGAAGCGCCTCCGGCGCGTTGCGGCCGGTGATCACCACATGCTGCTGCCCGGGGCGCTCCCGGAGCACGGCGACCACCTCCTCGGGGTCCACCCACCCCCAGTGCATCGGATAGGCGAACTCGTCCAGCACGTACAGCCGGTACGTCTGCGCCGCCAGATCCCGTTTGACCTGCTCCCAGCCCTCCCGGGCCTTCTCCTCGTTGTCCACCTGGGCGTCGCGCTGCACCCAGGACCAGCCCTCGCCCATCTTGTGCCAGGCGACGGAACCACCCTCCCCGGAGTCCCCGAGCACCCGCAGCGCCCGCTCCTCGCCGACCTTCCACTTCGCGGACTTCACGAACTGGAACACCCCGATCGGCCACCCCTGGTTCCAGGCCCGCAGCGCGAGCCCGAACGCGGCGGTGGACTTCCCCTTGCCGACGCCCGTGTGGACGACGACCAGCGGCCGGTTCCGGCGCTGACGGGTCGTCAGCCCGTCCTCGGGTACGACACTCGGCTGTCCCTGCGGCACTACGCGGCCCTCCCGGATACGTTCTGCATGCCTTGCACGCCCTGCCCGCCCTGCGCACCCCGTACGCCCTGCACATCCCTGACCAGCCCGGCGATCGACTCGGCCCGCAGCTCGTCCAGCGTGACCGCGGTCCCCGCCAGCTCACCGGCCAGCCGCCCGGCCAGCCCCAGCCGCACCGGCCCGGACTCGCAGTCCACCACCACCGACGCCACCCCGTCCGCCGCGAACAGCCGCGCCGCGCGCCCCGCGTGAGCCACCGGCTCGGGCGGTCCGCCGGTCGCCCGGCCGTCCGTCACCACCACGACCAGCGCCCGCCGCGCCGGATCCCGCAGCCGCTCCACCCGCAGCACCTCGTGCGCCCGCAGCAGCCCGGCCGCGAGCGGCGTCCGCCCCCCGGTCGGCAGCGACTCCAGCCGCGCGGCGGCGGCGTCCACCGACGACGTCGGCGGCAGCGCCACCTCCGCCGCCGACCCCCGGAAGGTCACCAGCCCCACCTTGTCCCGCCGCTGGTACGCGTCCAGCAGCAGCGACAGCACCGCCCCCTTCACCGCGCCCATCCGCTGCCGGGCCGCCATCGACCCGGAGGCGTCCACCACGAACAGCACGAGATTGCCCTCGCGCCCCTCGCGCCGCGCCTGCCGCAGATCGTCCCGCCGCACCACCAGCCCCGGCCCGGACCGCCCGCGCGCCCGCTGGTGCGGGGCCGCCGCCCGGACCGTCGCCGCCAGATGCAGCTTGGTCAGCGTGCCCTCGGGCCGCCGCGCCCCGGTCGTCCGCCCGTGCTCGGTCCGGGCCCGCGAACGCCGCCCCGTGGCGCCCTCCCCGATCCCGGGCACGCTCAGCACCTTCGTCCGGAACGGCTCCGCGGCCCGTACGGGGGACTGCTCCCCGCCGCCGGACGGAACCGGCTGCCCGCCGTCCCCCGCGTCCCCGGCCTCGGGCGGCGCCCCCGCGCCACCGCCGTCGTCCCCGTCTCCGTCCCCGCCCGCGTCCGGCCGCTGCCCGCCGCCACCGGGCCCGTCCGGGCCGGGGTCGTCGTCCTTGGGGCCACGGGAGTGGTCGTCGGTGCTGTCGTCGGAGCCGTCCGGGTCCCCGGCGAACTCCTCCAGCGTCCGGTCGAGCCGGTCCTCGTCCAGGCCCGGCGCGTCGAACGGGTTGCGGCGGCGCCGGTGCGGCAGCGCCAGCAGCGCCGCCTGCCGGACGTCCTCCGCGAGCACGTCCGTCCGTCCGGCCCAGGCCGCCAGCGCGGTCGCGGTGCGGGCCATCACGATGTCCGCCCGCATCCCGTCCACCTCGAACGCCGCGCAGGTCGCCGCGATCTGCCGCAGCGCCCCGTCGCCCAGCCGCACCGACCCCAGCAGCTCCCGCGCCGCCACGATCCGCGCCCGTACGGCGGTCTCCTCGTCGGCCCACCGGGCGGCGAAGGCGGCGGGACCGTCGTCGTAGGCCAGTCGGCGGCGGACGACCTCGACGCGCTGGTCGGGCTCCCGCGAGGCGGTGACCTCGACGGTGAGGCCGAACCGGTCCAGGAGCTGGGGGCGCAGTTCGCCCTCCTCCGGGTTCATGGTGCCGACCAGCAGGAAGCGGGCCGCGTGCCGCACCGACACGCCCTCGCGCTCCACATAGGAGGCGCCCATCGCGGCGGCGTCCAGCAGCAGATCGACCAGATGGTCGTGGAGGAGGTTGACCTCGTCGACGTAGAGGATCCCGCGGTGGGCCTGGGCCAGGAGGCCCGGCTCGAAGCTCTTGACGCCCTCGGCGAGGGCCCGTTCGATGTCGAGGGCGCCGACGAGCCGGTCCTCGGACGCCCCGACCGGCAGCTCCACCATCCGCGACGGCCGCGTCTGCCCGGCCCCGGCCTCGTGCGGGCCGTCCGGGCAGTCCGGGTCCGGCGCCCCCGGATCGCACGAGAAGCGGCACCCGGCCACCACCCGCACCTCGGGCAGCAGCGCCGACAGCGCCCGTACGGCGGTCGACTTGGCGGTGCCCTTCTCGCCGCGCACCAGGACCCCGCCGACCGCCGGGGAGACCGCGTTCAGCAGCAGCGCCAGCCGCAGATCGTCCTGGCCGACCACGGCCGTGAACGGAAACGGGATGCTCACTTGTCCTCGCCCTCCATGTCCTCGCCCTCCATGTCGTCGTCCGCCGAGGCGCCTTCCAGGTCGCCCTCCAGCTCCAGATACGTGGCCCGCAGCCGCTCCAGCGTGTCCGCGTCCGGCTCCGCCCACAGCCCCCGGTCGGCCGCCTCCAGCAGCCGTTCGGTGATCCCGCGCAGCGCCCAGGGGTTGGACTTCCTCATGAAGTCCTGGTTCTCCGGCGCGAACACATACTCGGACGCGAGCTTCTCGTACATCCAGTCGTCCACCACCCCGGCCGTGGCGTCGTACCCGAAGAGATAGTCCACGGTCGCGGCCATCTCGAAGGCGCCCTTGTAGCCGTGCCGCCGCATCGCCGCCATCCAGCGCGGGTTCACCACCCGCGCGCGGAACACCCGGTGCGTCTCCTCGCCCAGCGTGCGCGTCTTCACCTGGTCCGGGACGGCCGAGTCACCGACGTACGCCTGCGGGCTCGCGCCGGTCAGATGCCGGACCATGGCGACCATGCCGCCGTGGTACTGGAAGTAGTCGTCGGCGTCGACGAGATCGTGTTCTCTCGTATCGATGTTCTTCGCCGCCACCGCGATCCGCCGGAACGCCGTCTCCATGTCCCCCCGGGCCGCCCGTCCGTCCAGGCCCCGCCCGTAGGCGTAGCCGCCCCACACCGCGTAGACCTCGGCGAGGTCCGCGTCCGAGCGCCAGTTGCGGGCGTCGATCAGGGGGAGCAGCCCGGCCCCGTAGGCGCCCGGCTTGGAGCCGAAGATCCGGGCCGTGGCCCGCCGCCGGTCGCCGTGCGCGGCGGTGTCGGCGTCGGCGTGCGCCCGGACGTGGTTCACCTCGGGCGCCTCGTCCAGCTCGGCCACCGTCCGCACCGCGTCGTCGATCAGGGCGACCACATGCGGGAACGCGTCCCGGAAGAAGCCGGAGATCCGGACCGTGACATCGATGCGCGGACGCCCCAGTTCCGCCGGGTCGACCACCTCGAAGCCGGTCACCCGCCGCGAGGCGTCGTCCCACACCGGGCGGCAGCCCAGCAGCGCCAGGATCTCGGCGATGTCGTCGCCCTGGGTGCGCATCGCGGAGGTGCCCCACACGGTCAGCCCGACCGACGCCGGGTACTCCCCGTGGTCGGCCAGGTACCGCTGGACCAGCGAGTCGGCGAGGGCCTGCCCGACCTCCCAGCTCAGCCGGGACGGGATGGCCTTGGGATCGACCGAGTAGAAGTTCCGGCCGGTCGGCAGGACATTGACCAGACCCCGGGTGGGGGAGCCGGACGGCCCGGCCGGCACATAGCCGCCGTCCAGGGCGTGCAGGACGTTCCCGATCTCGTCCGTCGTCCGCGCGAGCCTCGGGACGACCTCCGCGCAGGCGAACCGCAGCACCGCCTCGGCGTCCGGCGGCTCGTCGCCGCCGAGGACCTCCCGGACCAGGGCCGCGCTCACCGCCGCGTCCCAGCCGCGCTCCTCCATGCCCTCCGCGACCCGCCGGCACAGCCGCTCCAGCAGATCGATCGCGTCGGCGGCGGTCCGGGCGGGCCCGTCCACCAGGCCGGTCAGCCCGTCCGGCACCTTCACCGGGGCGCCCGGACCGGCCAGCAGTTCCTTCTCGCTCAGCCCGAAGTGCGCGGCGAACGACGCCCGCAGCCCCGGCAGCGCGTCGGCCCGCCCGCCCCACACCTGGGACGCCCGCAGCACCGCCAGCACCAGGTTCACCCGGGCCTCACCGACCGGGCCGCCGCCCAGGATGTGCAGCCCGTCGCGGATCTGCACATCCTTGATCTCGCAGAGATAGCCGTCGATGTGCATGACGAACGCGTCGAAGTCGTCCTCCTCCGGCTGCTCGTCCACCTGCAGGTCGTGGTGCAGCTCGGCGGCCTTGACCAGGGTCCAGATCTGCGCCCGCACCGCCGGTGCCTTCACCGGGTCCAGATCGGAGACCAGCGCGTACTCGTCGAGCAGCTGCTCCAGCTTGGCGAGATCGCCGTAGGTGTCGGCGCGGGCCATCGGCGGGACGAGATGGTCCACCACGGTGGCATGGCCGCGCCGCTTGGCCTGGGTGCCCTCGCCGGGGTCGTTGACGATGAACGGATAGACCAGGGGGAGTTCGCCGAGCACCGCGTCCGGCGCGCAGCCGCCGCTCAGCCCGAGCCCCTTGCCCGGCAGCCACTCCAGCGTGCCGTGCTTGCCCATGTGCACGACTGCGTCCGCGCCGAAGGTGTTCTCCAGCCAGCGGTAGGCCGCCAGATAGTGGTGGGACGGCGGCATGTCCGGGTCGTGGTAGATCGCGATCGGGTTCTCGCCGAAGCCGCGCGGCGGCTGGATCATCACCACGACGTTCCCGAACCGCAGCGAGGCGAGCACGATGTCGTCGCCGTCCACGTACAGCGACCCCGGCGGCTCGCCCCACGCCTGCCTCATGGCGTCCCGCAGCGCCGGGTCCAGCGTCTCGAACCACGCCGTGTAGTCGGCCAGCGGCACCCGCGCGGGCGCCGCGGCGAGCTGATCCTCCGTCAGCCACTCCACGTCGTGCCCGCCCGCCGCGATCAGCCGGTGGATCAGCTCGTCGCCCCCGGCCGGATACCCGCTCACCCCGTACCCGGCGTCCCGCAGCGCGTCCAGCACCCGCACCGCCGACGCGGGCGTGTCCAGCCCCACCGCGTTCCCGACCCGCGAGTGCTTGGTCGGATACGCGGTGAACACCAGCGCGATCCGCTTCTCCGCGTTCGGCGTGTACCGCAGCCGCGCGTGCCGTACGGCGATCCCGGCCACCCGCCCGGCCCGCTCCCGGTCCGCCACGTACACCGCGACCTCGTCCGGGCCCTGCTCCTTGAAGGAGAACGGCACCGTGATCAGCCGCCCGTCGAACTCCGGGATGGCGACCTGCATCGCCGCGTCCATCGGGGACAGCGCGGCGTCCGAGCCCTCCCACGCCGCCCTGGACGAGGTCAGGCACAGCCCTTGGAGCACCGGGATGTCCAGCGCGGCCAGCGCCCCGATGTCCCACGCCTGGTCGTCGCCGCCCGCCGACGCACCGGCGGCGTGCGCGCCCCCGGCCGCCAGCACGGTCGCCACCAGCGCGTCGGCCCGCCCGAGCAACTCGTACAGCCCGGCGTCCGCGCCGCGCAGCGAACCGCAGTACACCGGCAGTGCGTTGGCGCCGCGCGCCTCGATCGCCTCGCACAGCGTGTCCACGAAGCCGGTGTTGCCGCTCAGCTCATGGGCCCGGTAGAACAGCACCCCGACGGTCGGCCGCCCCTCCTCCACGACCCGCTCGCCCCGGACGCCGTACTCGGGCATCGGGCGCGGCTCCTCGAAGCCCTCGCCGGTCAGCAGGACCGTGTCCGACAGGAACCGGGCCAGCTCCGCGAGGTTCCCGGGCCCGCCCTCGACCAGATAGCGCAGCGCCTGCGCGACCACCCCGGCCGGCACCGACGACTCGGCCATCAGCTCCGCGTCCGGCACGGTCTCCCCGCCCAGCAGCACGGTCGGGATCCCGGACGCCTTCAGCGCGGCCAGCCCGTCCTCCCAGGCCCGCTTCCCGCCCAGCAGCCGGACGACGGCGATGTCCGCCCCGGCCAGCAGCGCGGGCAGCCCGGCGGCGTCCACCCGGGTGGGGTTGCCGATCCGGTAGGTGACGCCGGGGGCGGCGCGGGCGGCGAGCAGATCGGTGTCGGCGGTGGAGAGCAGCAGCAGGGTGGTGCCGGCGGAGCTGTGCGTGGTGCCAGTGGTCATGCGGGCGCTCCCGGTGGGATGAAGGGCAGTCCTTGCGGCGCGCCGGACTCGATGAGCCGCCGGAGTGCGTCGGTGTCCGCGTGCTGTTCGATCAGATCGCCGAGCCGGTCGAGCCGCTCCTCGCGCAGCCCGGCGAAGGAGGTGTCGGGGGCGGGCACGAACCGGCGCCCGGAGGCGGCGGCCACCTCGCGCAGAAACGCCCGCCGGAAGCCGTCCGACTCCAGCGAGCCGTGCCAGTGGGTGCCCCAGGTCCGACCGGCCCGGCACCCGTCGAGAAACGGTTCGCCACCGAGGACATCGGCGACACCGTGATGGATCTCGTACCCCTCGACCCGCTCCCCGAGGGCCTCGCCGACGGGCCGGGCCAGCGTCTTGTCCCGCGCGAACCGCACCCGTACGGGGAGCAGCCCGAGCCCGTCGACCGACCCGGCCCGGCTCTCCACATCGTCCTGGATGTGCTCCCCGAGCAACTGGAAGCCCCCGCAGATCCCGAGGACCGGCAGCCCGGCCGCGGCCCGCTCCAGGAGCGCCGCGGCGAGCCCCCGCTCCCGCAGCCACGCCAGCGCCCCGACCGTCCCCCGGGTGCCGGGTACGACGACCAGATCGGCGTCGGCCAGTTCCTCCGGCCGGTCCACGAACCGCACCACGACCCCGGGTTCGGCGGCCAGCGCGTCGACATCGGTGAAGTTGGACATCAGCGGCACCGCGCAGACCGCGACCCGCAGCACCTCGGCCCCGACGGGCGGGCCGGCCATGGACTCACCGCCGATGCCGCCGACACCCCCTTGTACCCGGCCGCGCTCGCGCGGGGGCACCCCCATCCCGTCCTCCTCATCGATGCCGAGCCCGTGCCGGAACGGCAGCACGCCGTAGGTGGGGCGCCCGGTGAGCGAGGCGAGCATGTCGAGGCCGGGTTCCAGCAGCGACACATCGCCGCGGAACTTGTTCACCAGGAACCCGGCCACCAGCGCCTGGTCCTGCGGCGACAGCAGCGCGACGGTCCCGAAGAACGAGGCGAACACCCCGCCCCGGTCGATGTCCCCGACGACCAGTACGGGGAGACGGGCGTGGCGGGCGAGGCCCATGTTGACGATGTCGTTGTGCCGCAGATTGATCTCGGCGGGACTCCCGGCGCCCTCGCACACCACGACGTCATGGCTCGCCCGCAACTCGGCGAGGCACTCCAGCACCGTCCCGAGCAGCGCCTCGCGGCGTCCGCCGTGATAGCCCCGGGCGCTCATCTCGCCCACCGGCCGCCCCATCAGCACGACCTGGCTGCTCCGGTCACCGCCGGGTTTCAGCAGCACGGGGTTCATGGCCGCCGTGGGCTCGATACGGCACGCCTGCGCCTGCATGGCCTGCGCCCGCCCGATCTCCGCGCCCTCGCGGGTCACGAACGAGTTCAGCGACATGTTCTGCGCCTTGAAGGGCGCGACCTTCACCCCCTGCCGCACCAGCCACCGGCAGATCCCGGCGGTGACAACACTCTTCCCGGCGTCGGAGGTGGTACCGGCGACGAGCAGGGCGTGGCCGGTCATCGGAGAGGTCCGGGGCGGGGGGAGGCGGCGGGTGATGGGGGGTGGGGGGTGGGGTGGGGTGATTTTGGGTGGGGTGAGGTGGGGTGAGGTCGGGTGGGGTGGTGTGAGGTGGGGTGGGTTGAGGTGGCGTGGGGTGAGGTGGGGTTTGGCGGCGCCGGGGTGCGTGAGGTGGAGTTTCGCGGCTTGGGGGTGGGGGGCGCCGGGTGCTGTGATCTGGGGGTGGGCGGCTTCGGGGTGTGTGTTTTCGGGGTGTGCGGCTTGGGGTTGGGCGGCTTGGGGGTGTGCGAGTCGGGCTTGGGCAGCTCTGGGTGTTGTGATCTCGGGTTCTGCGACCCAGGCTTCGGCGACTCCGGGTTCTGTGGCCTGGGGTTGGGCGACTCCGGGATGTGCGAGCCGGCCTTCGGCAGCTTCGGGTGTTGTGATCCCGGGTTCGGCGACCCCGGGCTCGGCGAGTCCAGGTTCTGCGTCCTCGGGTTCTGCGACTCCGGCTTCGCCGAGTCCAGGCTCTGCGACTCCAGGCTCCGCGTCCTCGGGTTCCGCGCCCCCGGCTTCGGCGACTCCAGGCTCCGCGCCCCCGGGTTCCGCGACCCGCGCTCCGCCAACCCCGGGTTCTGCGACCCCCGGTTCCCCAGCCCCGCCTTCGCCAACCCCAGCTTCGCCAACCCGGCCTTCGCCAACCCCCCGCCCCCGCCGGCAGGCCCCCGCCCCCACGTCCGCCAAGTCGCCCCCGCCACGCTCACCCCCAGCGCCAGCCACTGCACCCGCCGCGACACCCGTACCGCCCGCTCGACATCCGCGACCGTCACCGCCCGCCCCGTCCCGTTCAGCACCGGGCGCCGCTCGACCCGGCCCGCGTACGACAGGGTCCCGCCGAGTCGCACACCGAGCGCGCCCGCGAACGCCGCCTCCACGACCCCGGCGTTGGGGCTCGGATGCCGGTCGGCGTCCTCGCGCCAGGCCCGCCAGGCCCCTCGCGGATCACCTCCGGCGACGACGGTCAGCGCGGCCGTCAGCCGTGCCCCCGGCCAGCCCGCCACATCGTCGAGCCGCGCGGACGCCCATCCGAAGCGCCGGTACCGCCGCGACCGGTGACCCACCATCGCGTCCAGAGTGTTCACCGCCCGGAATCCCAGCAGCCCCGGCACCCCCGCCACGGCCCCCCACACCAGCGCCCCCACCACCGCGTCGGAGGTGTTCTCGGCCACGGACTCCACGACGGCCCGCGCGATCCCGTCGGCGTCCAGCGCCTGCGGGTCCCGCCCGCACAGATGCGGCAACCGCGCCCGCGCCCCGGCCACGTCCCCGCGCTCCAGCGCGCGCCCGATCGCCCGAGCCTCCCGCCCCAGCGAGGTCCCGCCGACCACGGCCCAGGTGGCGGCGCCGGTCAGCAGGACGGAGGCGGCGGCGGAGGACCGTACCGCGCGGGTCGCCGCCAGGCCCAGGGCGGTGGCGCCGCCCACGCACACGGCGGTGTGCAGCGCGCCCCACCCCCGGTGGTCGCGCCACAGCAGTCGTTCCACGGCGCCCGCCGCCCGTCCGAACACGGCGACCGGATGCCCGCGGCGGGGATCGCCGAGGAGCAGGTCACCGAGGAGTCCGGCGGCGGCGCCGTACGCGAAGTCGCGTTCGGCGGACATCGGCTCAGCCGGCCGCGGAGGCGGAAGTCAGGGGGAGCGGGGTCCCGGTTCCGGGTCCGGATCCGTGTCCAGGTCCGGTGGCGAGCCTCGATCGGCAGCCGAGCATGGCGACATGTCCTCACTCAGGGTGTCCGCGCCCTGGTTCGACGAAGCGGCGGTGAGAGTTCCTGGCTCCCGGGGGGTTCTACCCCGGTGACAGTGGCGGGACCGCGCCGGATTCGCACCGGCTTCCTCTCGTGTCGCCGTAGTTGGCCCCGGCAGTCCACCACGGGGCCGGAGAAACCGTCAACCTGCCGCTGACCTGCGACAGGAGAGTGTGCTCAGCTCCACACAGCGACCGTCGCGCACACCACGAGGGCGGGTACGGAACCCAGGTCCCTGGGTCCGGTACCCGCCCTCGTGGGGGGTGTGCGGGACGAACGCGCGCCCGCGGGCACGCCGTTGCGCGCGGGCCGACCGCTGCACGCGGGTCGGTCGACGATCGGACGGGCCCGCCACCGCGCAGGCGCACCCGCGCCGAACGGACCGCCCCGGCCCGGACCGCCCCGTCCCGGCGCGGGTGTCAGGCGACGATCAGATAGATCCCGTACGCCACGGCCCCCAGGCACGCCGCGAAGCAGGCGTACGCGCCGGTGACCGCGAGCGTCGCGCCCCCGCCGCTGTCGGCCGCGCGCTCATGGCGTGCCAGCCCGCTGATGCCGAGGGTGAACAGGCCGACGAGGGCCACGGTGACCACGAGGCTGACTCCGAAGACGGAGCCGAGGGCCGCCCAGTCGATTTCCATGCTGCTGTGTCCTTGAGTGTCGTGGAGGGGGGAGGGGGAGGGCGACGGACGGCGCCGCTCAGACGGTGGCCTTGGGCGCGGCCGGATCGGGACCGGTACCAGAGGCGGAGCCGGCGGCGGGCGTGCCGCCCTGCTGGGCCGGGATGGCGCCCGCGGCCTCCTCCGCGGCCACGGTCGGCGGCGGCGTCACGGCGGCGACGGCGGCGGTGACCACACCGGGCGCCTCATCGGGACCGCCCCCACCGGCGCCCGCGGCGGAGCCGCCGTCACCGTCGGAGTCATTGACGTTGGTGTGGTCGACGACCTCGCGGCGGGACAGCTTCCAGATCCAGGCGCTGGAGGCGATCAGGAAGACGGCGACGAGGCCGGTGCCCCAGGCGCCGAAGCGGCACACCCACTCGGCGAGCGCGCCGACCACGGCGGCGGCCGGCAGCGTCAGCCCCCAGGCGACGAACATCCGGGTGGCCGTGGACCAGCGGACCACCCCGCCCTTGCGGCCCAGCCCCGCGCCCATCACCGCGCCGGACACGGAGTGGGTGGTGGAGAGCGAGAAGCCGAGGTGCGAGGAGGCCAGGATGACCGTGGCGGCGCTGGTCTGGGCGGCGAAGCCCTGCTGCGGCTGGAGGTCGGTCAGGCCCTTGCCCATGGTGCGGATGATGCGCCAGCCGCCGAGGTAGGTGCCGAGCGCGATGGCCACACCGGCGGAGACGATCACCCAGGTGGGAGGGTCGGAGTCGGGGGCGAGGGCGCCACCGGCGACCAGGGCGAGGGTGATGATGCCCATGGTCTTCTGCGCGTCGTTGGTGCCGTGCGCCAGCGAGACCAGACCGGCGGACGCGATCTGCCCGGCCCGGTAGCCCTTGGCGGACGACCGGCTCCCGGCGGACTTCTTGCCGAGCGAGTACGTCAGCCGGGTGGCGAACATCGCCGCGAGCCCGGCGACCAGCGGCGCGGCGATCGCGGGGATCAGCACCTTGGTGATCAGTACGTCGCCGTGCACCGCGCCGAGCCCGGCGGAGGCGATGGCCGCGCCGATCAGACCGCCCATCAGCGCGTGCGAGGAGGAGGACGGCAGGCCCACCAGCCAGGTCAGCAGATTCCACAGGATCGCGCCGACCAGCGCCGCGAAGATGACCTCGGGCTGGATACCGGACTCGTCGACGAGCCCTTTGGAGATGGTGTTGGCGACCTCCACGGAGAGGAAGGCGCCCACCAGGTTCAGGACGGCGGACATCGCCACCGCGGCCTTGGGTCTCATGGCACCGGTCGAGATGGTGGTGGCCATCGCGTTCGCGGTGTCGTGGAAACCGTTCGTGAAATCGAACGCGAGTGCGGTGACCACCACAATCGCGAGGATCAGCGAGAAGCTTTCCATTTACCCAGGCATTCGTTCGAGGTCATCGGCCGGATGAACGTAGGTAACCCAGATGAACGAATGGTGAACTAAGGGGGGCGTCAGGGTGTATGTGACGGGGGGTTGGCATTCCGTTTCCTGTGACACGGGCCAGGGCGTCCACCGGCCGCCCGCCCAGCCGCCCGCCCCGGTGTCCGTCCGCTGTCCGTCCGCTGTCCGTCCGGTGCCCACCCGCGGTGGCTCGACGGGCCGTGGGGCGCCTGGCCCCCGCGCGCCCGGCGCCTGGCCGCCACGCGTCCGGCGCCTCGCCCTCGCGCGTCCGGCGCCGGTCTCACCCGCCCCGGGCGAACTCCCGCAGCCCCTCCACCGACCCGGCGAAGAGATTCTGGTCACCCGGCAGCCCACCCCGGTCGTCGTGCTGCCAGAACGTCCACCGCGACCACCCCGCGGGCAGCTCCCCGGCGCTCCTCGTCCCGTACCGGGCCACCCAGAGCGCGTGCCCGTCCGCGAACGCGGTACTGCGCCCGGTGCAGGCGTTCCACCACCGCGCCGAGGTGTAGATCACCGGACGGCGCCCGGTGAGCCGTTCCACCTCATCGCTGAACGATCTGATCCAGCCAACCATCCGCGCCGCGCTCAACCCGTAGCACGGCCGCTTCCCGTCGTACGGATTCCCCTCGATGTCCAGCGCCGACGGCAGCGTCCACCCGTCCGCCCGCCAGCCCCCACCGCCACGGACGAAGTACCCGGCCTGCGCCGCGCCCGAGGAACGGTCCGGCAGCGCGAAGTGGTACGCCCCCCGGACCAGCCCGGCCTCCCGCGCCCCGTCGTACTGCCCCCGGAAGTACGGATTGCGGTACGACGTCGACTCGCTCGCTTTCACATACACGAACCGCGCCCCCTTCGCCCGCGCCGCCCGCCAGTCCACCTCCCTCTGGTGCGAGGAGACGTCATGCCCCTTGGTCCCGCCCGCCGCGACCGCCGGAACCTCCCCCAGGGCGACCCCCGCCATCACCAGCACCCCGAGCGCGGCGACCGGCACCCGCCCGCGCGACCGGCGGGGGAACGGACGGGACGGAGCGCGATCGAGGACCCGAGTCATGGCGATGCTTCTCCCGGAGAGCGGCGGCGACCGACGGCTGGTGCGGCGGGGTGAGAAGTGACCTGCGCGACAAATCGCCCCGACCCTAGATCAAGATCGTCGATCACCGCCGGAAACCCGCCCGGACCCCCTTCGAACGCCCCGCGAACCCCCCTCGAACGCCGGACACCCCGCCCGCCTCCTGGCAGGGGGGACGCCGGACACCGCCCCCGCCTCCCGGCTGCGAGGATCACGCCATGCCCGAGCAGCGAAACGACGACCGGCACCCCTCTCCCGCGCCCCGCACCACCGACCCGTCCGCCCTCCCCGCGGCCTGGCGGGATCTCGTCGACACCGCCCGCCGCAGCGTGACCGACGGCCTCGTCGTCGGCACCTCCGGCAATGTCTCCGTCCGCGTCGGCGACACCGTCCTCGTCACCCCCTCCGGCGTGCCCTACGACCGGCTCGGCCCCGCCGACCTCACCGGCGTCGACCTCACCGGCCGCCGCACCCACGGCACCCTCGCCCCGACCAGCGAACTCCCGATGCACCTCGCCGTGTACCGCACCACCGACGCCCGCGCGATCGTCCACACCCACGCCGTCCACGCCACGGCCGTCTCCACCCTCGTCCCGGAACTCCCCGTCATCCACTACATGACCGCCGCCCTGGGCGGCCCCGTCCGCGTCGCCCCCTACGCGACCTACGGCACCGAGGAACTGGCCGAGAACATGCTCCGCGCCCTCACCGACCGCTCCGCCTGCCTCCTCCAGAACCACGGCACCCTCACCCACGGCACCACCCTCACCCAGGCGTACGACCGCACCGCCCAGCTCGAATGGATGTGCCGCCTCTGGCTCACCGCCTCCGCCGTCCCGGGCCTGACCCCCACCCTGCTCACCCCCGAGCAGCTCACCGAGGTCACAGCACGACTACGCGACTACGGCCAGCCCCCCACCTGACCCTGACTCTGACCCTCCCCCCATCTCCTCTCCCCGTTCCTCTCCCCGCTCCACTGGCCGGGATCGACCCGGCCCAGGACACTGGACCCGTGCGCACTGTCAGAGCGGCGGCCACTGCCGTCACCGTGGCATTGGCGGCCGGCGCCGCGAGCGTCGCCGCCGGACGGCTCGCCAGCGACGCCGCGCTGAAGGCGCCGCCCGGCCGCCCCCTGCCGACCGAACCCCGGCTCACCGTGCACGCCACCGCGGCCGGCCGGATCACCCTCACCCGGCAACTGGCCTCCCTGCGCCCCGGCACCTACGGCCTCGCCGGTGATGGCACCCACGCCGTCGTCGGCGCCGCCCTCACCGCCGCCGCCCCCAGCGCCGACACCGTCGTCCGCCGTCTGGAACGCGTCACCCACGGCACCCTCACCCCCGGCGACCACGTCTGGCTCACCCCCAACCTCTACGTCGGCGACCCCCGCGGCGCCCTCGGCCTCGACCACACCGACGTCGAGATCCCCGGCGAACTCGGCACCCTCCCCGCCTGGTTCGTCCCCGGCGCCCGCGACACCTGGGTGATCGCCGTGCACGGCCTGGGCACCACCCGGGAACACGCCATGAACCTCATGGGCTTCCTGCACGGCCAGCGCCTCCCCGTCCTCGCCCTCGCCTACCGCGGCGACCTCGGCGCCCCCCGTCCCCCGGACGGCCTGAACCATCTGGGCCAGACCGAGTGGCGCGACCTGGACGCCGCGATCCGCCACGCCGTCGCCCACGGCGCCCGCCAGGTCGTCCTCCTCGGCTGGTCCACCGGCGCCACCATGGCCCTGCGCGCCGCCACCCACTCCCCGGTACGGGACCGGATCGCCGGCCTGATCCTGGACTCCCCGGTGCTCGACTGGCAGACCACCCTCAAGGCGCTGGCCAAGGCCCGCCGCACCCCGGGCGCCCTGCTCCCGCTCGCCGTCCGCGCCGCCCAGGGCCGCACCGGCCTGCACCCCGCCCCCGACCCCACCGCCGCCTCCCCCCTCACCGTCCCCGCGCTGATCCTCCACGGCCCCGGTGACGAGGTGGCCCCCTGGACCCTCTCCCGCCGCTTCGCCGCCCGCCACCCCGCCCTGGTCACCCTCCACGAGGTCCCGGACGCCCCCCACGCCGCCCAGTGGAACCCGTCCCCCGACCCATACGAGGAAGCCCTACGCCGCTTCCTGACCCCGCTGATGTGAGACGGGGGCACCACCCCCCTTCCCCTCCGGAGGCGGCCCGTGCCGTCCGGGGCCACCCATGCCCTCCACCTGCCTGGAAGCCCCCGTCCGGGGGCCACCCGTGCTCTCCGGCTACCTGGAAGTCTCCGTCCGGCGGCCCCCCGTGCTCTCCGGCGGCCTGGAGGCCCCCCTCCGGGCCCCGCCCGTTCCCTCCCGCGTGCCTGGAAGCCTCCGTCCGGGGGCCACCCGTGCTCTCCGGCGTGCTTGGAAGTCTCCGTCCGGCGGCCCCCCGTTCCCTCCGGCGGCCTGGAGGCCCCCCTCCGAGCCCCGCCCGTTCCCTCCCACGTGCCTGGAAGCCGCCGTCCGAGGGCCACCCGTACCCTCCGGCGGCCCGGAAGCCCCCCGTCCGGGCCCCACCCGTGCCCTCCGGAAGCCTGGCCCCCCATTCCCTCCGGAGGCCCGCTGCTCCCGCCGGAGACCCCGTCTTCCTCCTCCCCCCCGGAGACCCGTCCCCCCGGCCCCCCATCCCCCCGGGAGACCCTCCTTCTCCCGGAAACCCCGTCCCCCCCAAAGCCCACAGGTTGCCCTCGGAGCCCCCCGTTCCCCCCAAAACCCACAGGTTCCCATCGGCCGTCCCCATCCCCTCCGGAAGGGCGGGGGACCCGCCCCCTTCTCCCCACCCCCACCGGTTCCGCTTCGCCCCCGTCCCCTGGCCTGATCCGACCCCCAGGCTCCCGTCCCCGGCCCCCGGCACCGCCCCTCCCCGAGGCCCTTCCTGGCATTCCGTTTGGGTTTTCGGACCGTCAACCGGAAGACTGCACCCGTGACGTCCCGTATCCCGCGCGACTCCAGGCTTCGACTCGTCCGCCCGCGACCCCTGGCCGCCGCCCCCCGAGCGATGAACCAGCGGCGCTCGCGCCGCCCCGCGCCCCGGCCGCCGGAGGGCACTCCGGCCCCCTCGGAACTGGCCAGAATGGCACGCTCCCTGCTGGCCGGCGCCGCCCGCGTGGCCCGCTGGGCCGAGACGGCGCCCCTGCCGGGCAAGAACACCGCGCTCACCGGCGTCGGGCCCACCGCCACACCCCCCGCGGCCGCCGCCGGGCCCCTCGCCGCCCCACCCCCCGCGACCGCCGCCGGGCCCCTCGCCGCCCCACCCGCGGGCGACCGCCCGATCAGTGCCGTGGGGAACGGGGCCAAGGCGCCCGCCCCGACCGCCGACGCCCCGACCGCGCCCGGCCCGACCCCTCCCCGCTCGACCGTGCCCGGGTCGACCACGGAGGAACCGGCCGCGAACGCCCCCACGGCGGACGGAGCGACCGCGAGCACCCCGGACACGAACACCCCGACCGCGCCCGCCCCGGAGGCCAACGCCCCGACGGCCACCGCACAGCCCACCGTTGGCCCAACCCCGGCCCCGGCCTCGACCCCGACCCCACCCCCGGCCTCACCCCCCTCCCCGGACCGCCCCGCCGACGGCAGAGCCACCATGTCCGCCCCCACCGCCGAACAGGCCGCCGCCGAACTGGGCCTGACCCCCGCTCAGGTCCGCGCCGACTGGGACACCGCCCGCCTCGCCGGTCTGGTCGAGGTGCACGGCGGGGTCGCCCGCCCCGGCTGGCGGCTCCGCGCCTGGCACCGGGACGACAGCGCCGTACTGCGCGGCTGGGTCGCCCTGTTCGACGCCTGGTCGCTCGCCCACCCCGAGCCCGACGGCCATGAGCCCGCCGCGGTCGCCGAGGTCGTCTCGGCCATGCCCCAGGTGCTCTCCTTCCTCCAGCTCTCCGCCGGTCCCGTACCCGTCGCCCAACTCCTGGACCTGCTCCAGCAGCGGGTCGGCGAACTGCGCACCGAACGCTGCGAGATCCCCTACGGCCCCCGGCCCGAGCCCGTGCCGCCCGTCGCCGCCGACGACACCGCGCTCGCCCCGCTCCTGGACTGGGCCCTGCACGCCCTCGCCTCCGTCGGCGCCCTCACCTACGGCGATGCCCAGGCCACCCTCACCCCGCTCGGCAGCTGGGCGGTCTGGGTCAAGCTGGAGCAGATCTGCGTGGCCGCGCAGAGCCCCGCCGGGAACATCGAGGCCGCCGCCGAGGACATGCTGCGCGGCTGCTCCCAGCTCCGCCCGAACGCCGCCCGCGCCGAGTACCGCGCCTGGCTCGCCGCCCGCCCCGTCGGCAGCGCCGTCACCGAACTCCTGGACGCCGCCCGGGGCGAGGACGCCCTGCTGCGCAGCCTCGCCTTCGAGGCGCTGCGGGTCGTCGGCGCCCCCGCCGAGCCCGGGGTGCGCGCGGTGGCCGAGGAGCCGACCCTGCGCCCCTACGCCCTGCTCTGGCTCGCCGAGCACGACGGCGCCGACCCCGAGGACGCCCATGAGGTACTGACCCGCGAGGAGGCCACCTGGCTGTGGGTCGACACCGCCGCCGCCGTCGCCGACCACGGCGAGGCCCCGCTGCTGGTACGGCATCTGGAGTCCGCCGTGCAGCCGACCGTGCCCGCGCTGCTGGACGAGGTGCGGGCCGTCGGCCATCCGCGCACCGTGCAGGTCCTGGTCGCGCTGGCCGCCGCCCACCCCGACCCGGCACTGGCCAAGGCCGTCCGCCGGGCGGCCTTCCAGGTGCACACCGGAGGCCGCTGACCCCGCCCGCGACCCCGCCGGGGACGAGAGCCGGGAAGGGGGTCGGGGAACAGGGTCGGCCAGGGTCAGCCGGATATCGCCGGTGCGTAGCTGCCGAAACTCCAGAGATTGCCCTCGACGTCCCGGGCCAGATAGTCCCGGGAGCCGTAGTCCTGGTCGGTCGGGGGCATCAGGATCTCCACGCCGTGGTCCTCGGCCCACTGGTGGTGGGCGTCGACATCGTCCACCACGACGTACACCCCGACCGCGCCCGCGTCCTTCATCGCCGTGTCGAACACCCCGCCGCGGCCCTTCGAGCCGATCATCACCGCGCCGTTGCCCTGCACCAGCTCGGCGTGCGTCACCACGCCGTCCTCGCCCTCGTACAGCGCCAGTTCCGTGAAACCGAGGGCCTCGGTGAGCTGCCGGACCGCCGCCTTCGCGTCCGCGTACAGCAATGTCGGATAGATGCTGGGCCGCCCGCCGCTCGTGCCTGCCATGCCGATCACTCCTTAGTGAAGCCCTGCCCGGCCACCCCGGACCCGCCCGGTCCCGCCGGGTCCGACGTGAATTCAGTCTCGCACCCACCACTGACAACGGCCCCCGAGACCGGCCACGACCCCTCGCGCCCACCTCACCGGAAGGTGTTGCACCGCGCCATGTCGCCGGTCCGGTACCCCTCGTGGAACCAGTCCTGCCGCTGCCGCGCGGACCCGTGCGTCCAGTTCTCCGGCGTCACCCGCCCCTGGTAGCGCTGCTGGACGCGGTCGTCGCCGACCGCCGCCGCCGCGTCCAGCCCGTCCCGGATGTCGGCGTCCGTGAGGCTGGTGATCAGTGGCCGCCCGGTCGACTCGTCGGGTGTCGTCGTCGCGTGGTGCGCCCACACCCCGGCGTAGCAGTCGGCCTGGAGCTCCACCTTCACCGCGTTGCTGTCCGCGCCGGTCCGCCCGTCCTGCGCCCGGCTCAGCGTGCCCAGCAGATCCTGGACATGATGCCCGTACTCGTGCGCCACCACATACGCCTGTGCGAACGGTCCGCCCGACGAACCGAACGTCGTGCGCAGCTCGTCGAAGAAGCCGAGGTCGAGATAGACCTTCTGGTCGGCGGGGCAGTAGAACGGCCCGACCGCCGAGGTCGCCGTGCCGCACCCGGTGGCGACCCGCCCGGAGAAGAACACCGTGGGGGAGCGGGTGTACCGGCCGCCGCGCCGCTCGAACTCCCCGGCCCAGAAGTCCTGGACGCTGTTGACGACCGCCACGATCCGGCAGTCCTCCTTGGTGTTGGCGTCCTGCCCGGTCCGGCAGGTCTGCTGCACCTGCGCCAGCGTCGACGAGGTCGCCGCCGGCGAGGAGTCCCCCGAGGACAGTCCGAGTTGCTCGGGACCGACCCCGAAGAACAGCCCCAGCAGCAGCGCGACCAGCCCCGCGACACCGCCGCCGATGGTCGCCCGCCCGCCCGGGACCCGGCTGCCGCGCCGGTCCTGCACCTCGGAGGTGTCCAGACGCGCGTCGTCGTCGAACTGCATGCCGGCACCCTCCGCCTACGCCGTCCCCCTGCGGCCATCCTGACCCGCCCCCGCGCCCCGGGCCCGAGCGAAGGGCCGAACGGGCGACGCCCCGCCCGCCCCCGGCCGTGTCCCGCCCCGCCGTCCATCCGCGCGGCTACGCTCTGCGCCTGATCCGCGGCCGACCGGACCCCTGTGTCACCCCCAGGCCGGACCCCCGAGAAGGGCACGCGCGTGGCCGTACGACAGTCCGGGCCCCCGGGACGCCGTCCCCGGCCCGTGACCGCCCGTCGCCTGCTCCCCGCTGCCCTGGCCGTCCTCCTCGCCGCCCCCCTGTTCGCCGCGGCCCACCACGCCCGACCCCTCCCCTACGGCGACCGGCTCACCGTCCACGCGCGCGGGCAGGTGCTCCCGGTGCGCGCCGCGGCGATCCGCGAGTCCGCGGTGGAGGCGTACGACCCGCGGACCGGCGCCGTGCGCTGGCGCCACGCGCGCGTGGGCAGCCGTCCGCTGGAGGTGCTCCCCGCGCGCGGGGAGGCGATCACGCTCTGGGACGACGGACTGGTCACCGCCACCGCCACGGACGGCCGTTCGGTCCGCTGGCACCGCGCGCTGCCCGCCGCCGGCGACTGGCTCCCCGAGTACGGCGGGACGGGCGTGCTGCGCGAACTGCCGCACGGGATGCTCGGGGTGATCACCCCCGACCGGATCGCCGCCTACCGCCTCACCGACGGGGATCTGCGCTGGGTGCTGCCGGCCGGCAAGGGGTGCTCGTTCGATCCCCGGCGTGCCGTTGGTCACGCGGGCGCGCTGCTGGTCGCCCAGCCGTGCGCGCGGGACGCCTGGACCGCGCAGCTCATCGCGGTGGACGACCTCGGCCGGATCGTCCCGGGCCGCACCCCGCTGGGCAATCGGGCACCGGAGCGGACGCCCGGACCCGTCAAGTCGGAAAAACTGGTTGCACGGTCCCGTTAGACTGGCCCCATGGCCATTCTCCTCGCGCACTAGTCGGCGGGTGCGTCCGCTAGATCCCGTCCGTCCGCCACCCATCCGCCCTGGAGTCTGTCCGTGATCTCCGCTTCCGGTATCGAGCTGCGCGCCGGTGCCCGCATTCTCATCGAGAACGCCTCCTTCCGGGTCGCCAAGGGCGACCGCATCGGTCTCGTCGGGCGCAACGGCGCCGGGAAGACCACCCTCACCAAGGTCCTGGCCGGCGAGGGCATGCCCGCCGGGGGCACGGTCACCCGCTCCGGCGAGGTCGGCTACCTCCCCCAGGACCCGCGCACGGGCGATCTGGACATGCTCGCCCGCGACCGCGTCCTCTCCGCGCGCGGCCTGGACGTACTGATCCGCAAGATGCGCGACAACGAACAGCGCATCGCGGGCGGCCAGGGCGCCACCCGCGAGAAGGCCCTGCGGCAGTACGAGCGCCAGGAGACCGAGTTCCTCACCAAGGGCGGGTACGCGGCCGAGGCGGAGGCCGCCACCATCGCCGCCGCGCTGAACCTCCCCGACCGGGTGCTCGGCCAGCCCCTGCACACCCTCTCCGGCGGTCAGCGGCGCCGTATCGAGCTGGCCCGGATCCTGTTCTCGGACGCCGACACGCTGCTCCTGGACGAGCCGACGAACCACCTGGACGCCGACTCGATCGTCTGGCTGCGCGACTATCTGCGGACCTACCGGGGCGGCTTCATCGTGATCTCGCACGATGTCGACCTGGTCGAGACGGTCGTCAACAAGGTGTTCTACCTGGACGCCAACCGCTCGGCCATCGACATCTACAACATGGGCTGGCGGCTCTACCAGCAGCAGCGCGAGGCCGACGAGAAGCGCCGCAGGCGCGAGCGGCAGAACGCCGAGAAGAAGGCCGCCGCGCTCAACGCGCAGGCCGACAAGATGCGCGCCAAGGCCACCAAGACCGTCGCCGCGCAGAACATGGCCCGCCGCGCCGAGAAGCTCCTGGCCGGTCTGGACGACGTCCGCCAGTCCGACAAGGTCGCCAAGCTCCGCTTCCCCGAGCCGTCCCCGTGCGGCCGGACGCCGCTGATGGCGGAGGGCCTGTCGAAGTCGTACGGCTCGCTGGAGATCTTCACCGATGTCGACCTGGCCATCGACAGGGGCTCCCGGGTCGTGATCCTCGGCCTCAACGGCGCGGGCAAGACCACCCTGCTGCGGCTTCTCGCGGGCGTCGAGCAGCCGGACACGGGCGGGGTCGTCCCCGGCCACGGCCTCAAGCTCGGCTACTACGCGCAGGAGCACGAGACCCTCGACGCGGACCGCACGGTGCTGGAGAACATGCGCTCGGCCGCCCCGGACATGGATCTGGTCGAGGTCCGCAAGGTGCTCGGCTCGTTCCTGTTCTCCGGCGACGACGTCGACAAGCCCGCGCGGGTGCTCTCCGGCGGCGAGAAGACCCGTCTCGCCCTCGCCACCCTGGTGGTGTCCTCGGCGAACGTCCTGCTGCTCGACGAGCCCACCAACAACCTCGACCCGGCCAGCCGCGAGGAGATCCTCGGCGCGCTGCGCACCTACAAGGGCGCGGTCGTCCTGGTCACCCACGACGAGGGCGCCGTCGAGGCGCTCCAGCCGGAGCGGATCATCCTGCTGCCGGACGGCGTCGAGGACCTGTGGGGCGCCGACTACGCGGATCTCGTCGCCCTGGCTTGATCGAATGGATGATCCACAGGGTATGGATCATTCGGCCCATCGGTGATCCACCATCTGTGTGAGATCTCCTCGTACCGGGGTGTGTCCTACATCCACTTCACGGCGGAGCCCCGTGCCTACCGGGGCTCCGCCGTTGTGCACTGCTGACCTGGACCTTCATCGCAGAACCCGATCAAGGGCGAGGACCGCACCTCTCGGAATCGACGATTCCGGTTGTGGGGATGTGCTCCTGTCGTCACCACGCTGTCGCACGGACCTTGCCGAATGGGTGGCCATGAAGCCCCGGAGGGGTGATCATGAGGGGACCAGAGCGCACTTCCCATGAGGAGGCACGGGTGGCCGAGACTCTGAAGAAGGGCAGCCGGGTAACCGGCGCCGCGCGCGACAAGCTCGCGGCAGACCTGAAGAAGAAGTACGACGCCGGTGCGAGCATCCGGGCGTTGGCCGAGGAGACCGGCCGCTCGTATGGCTTTGTGCACCGGATGCTGAGCGAGTCGGGCGTCACGCTCCGTGGGCGTGGCGGGGCTACACGGGGCAAGAAGGCCCCGTAGGCCCGGACCCGGGCGGTCCATCGGCTCCGATGGCGGACACCCGGTCGGTCGGGCGATCGGCCGGGTGGTTACTGTGCAGTCACTTACGAGTGCCCCGGTACGGCACTCCCGCTGACCGCACCCCTCGGAGGCGCCCCATGGCTTCGCCCGACCCGGCCGCCGATCCGGTGACCGCACCGGCCACCGACCCGGTTCAGGACACGATCGATCCGGTTCACGGCTCCACCGATCCGGTTCACGACACGATCGATCCGGCCCACGACACCAGGGGCCGGATCCGTGACGACAGCGCTCCGGTTGGTGACGACACCGGTCCGGTCCGTAGCGACCACGGCCCGGTTCGTGACGACAACAACGGCCCGGTTCTCGATCAGGACGGCGTACGGCTCACCGTGGACGGCCCGATCGCCACGGTGACGCTCACCAACCCGGCCAAGCGCAATGCGCAGAGCCCCGCTCTGTGGCGCGCGCTGACCGAGGCCGGGCGGGCGCTGCCGGGCACCGTCCGTGTGGTCGTGCTGCGCGCCGAGGGCAAGTCCTTCTCGGCCGGGCTCGACCGGCAGGCGTTCACGCCCGAGGGCTTCGACGGCGAGCCGTCGTTCCCCGACCTCGCGCGCGGCACCGACGCCGAACTGGACGCCGCCATCGCCGCGTACCAGGACGCGTTCACCTGGTGGCGGCGCAGCGACCTGATCTCCGTCGCCGCCGTCCAGGGACACGCCATCGGCGCGGGCTTCCAGCTCGCCCTCGCCTGTGATCTGCGCGTGGTCGCGGACGATGTGCAGTTCGCCATGCGCGAGACCGGCCTCGGCCTGGTCCCCGACCTCACCGGCACCCACCCCCTGGTCGGCCTCGTCGGCTACGCGCGTGCCCTGGAGATCTGCGTGACCGGGCGCTTCGTCCAGGCCCCCGAGGCCGAACGGACCGGCCTCGCCAACCTCGCCGTCCCCGCCGACCAGCTCGAAGCCGCCGTCCAGGACCTCACGGCCGCCCTGCTGGCCGCCCCCCGCGACGCCGTCATCGAGACCAAGGCCCTCCTCCAGGGCGCCCAGCACCGCTCGTACGAGGACCAGCGCACCGCCGAACGCCAGGCCCAGGCCCGTCGGCTGCGGGACCTGGCGGGGCTGGGGGAGTAGGCCCGGCGTCCCCGGCCACCTCTTCAGCCGACGGCGGTCACCAGCACCGCCACCGACGGACGCCCCGGTACCGCCCGCCCCACCGCCGTACGCACCTTCCGGGCCACCTCCACGGTCCGGTGCGCCGTGTCGACGGCGATCTCCACCCGGACATGGGGACGGATGGCGGCCGTGGCGCCGATGTTCGTTCGATCAGCTCGATCAGATTGATCAGGTCGATCAGGTCGATCAGCGGTGGTGCGATCGATCCGGACCGCACGGCCGAGGCCGCCGCCGGGCCTTCCGGTCAGCCGGGTGACGCCCGGGACGGCCAGCGCGGCGGTCGCGGCCCGCTCCTCGTCGGTGGTCTCCGTACCGGGGGACGGCGGCTCCTCCCGTCCTTCGCCCACGGCCCGTGACCCCGACGGCGGTACGGAGGGCGACACGTCCGGGCCGCCGCTGCCCTCTCCGGGCTCCTCGTCGTGCAGGAGCCCCGTCACCCGGAGATCCACCTCGGAGACCGTCAGCCCGAGCTGTCGCGCCGCCGCCTCGCCCAGGGCGCCGCGCAGCCGGGCGGCGATCGTCGGCAGTGGCTCGGCCGCCGTGGCCGGGAGGCCGGCGACGGCGGAGAAATCGGCCGTCACCCGCAGCGGGCCCGGCGGCAACGCGCTCGGCGGGGGCGGTACGACCGGCTGGGCGCTGCCCGGTCCGGCCGGGGCGATCCGCAGCGCGCCGAGCCGTACACCCGGTACCTCCCGCACCGCCCGCCGCAACACGCCCGCCGCCGCGTCCTCCGTGATCCAGGCGCCGTCCCGCGCGCCGCCCAGCGGCAGCAGCCTGCCGAGCCCCACTTGCTGTCGTACCACCCGCGCCCACTGCTCCGTCATTGCTCCAGCCTGCCGCATTCCCGGCGCGCAACCCCGCAACGCCGCTTACGGTGGTCGAAGGGACGACGATCGAACGATCGGAACGATCGAAAGGGATGTACGGCGATGACGGACACGACGGACCGGAACCGGACGCAGGGTGCCGACAGCGACACCGACACGCCCGTACAGACACGCAAGACCACCCGGCGCGGCGGCGGGGACCCGGCGACCCGAGGGCGGACCACCATCGCCGACGGGGTCGTGGAGAAGATCGCCGGACTCGCCGCGCGGGACGTCCTCGGTGTGCACGCCATGGGCAGCGGTCTGAGCCGCACCTTCGGCGCCGTGCGTGACCGGGTGCCCGGTGGCTCGAAATCGGTCACCCGCGGGGTCAAGGCCGAGGTGGGCGAGGTACAGACCGCCCTGGACCTGGAGATCGTGGTCGACTACGGCGTGTCGATCTCCGATGTGGCCCGGGATGTGCGAGAGAACGTGGTGGCCGCGGTCGAGCGGATGACCGGCCTGGAAGTGGTCGAGGTGAACATCGCGGTCAGTGATGTGAAGCTGCCCGACGAGGAGGACGAGGAGCCGGAGCCCCGGATCCAGTGACCCGCCGGGAACCGGACAACCGCACCGCTGAGGGGAGCACAGGATGAGCATGGCCGTGGTCGGAATGATCGCGGGGATGGCGCTGGGGTTCGCCGGGTACTTCGGCGGCTTCGGAGCCTTTCTGCTGGTGGCGGCCTTGGGCGCCATCGGCTTCGTGGCCGGCCGGTTCCTGGAGGGCGACCTGGAGCTGGGCGACTTCTTCCGTACGCGTGACAACCGCCGGCGGTGACATCGGTGACCGGTGGGACCGGGACCGGGCGGTCGGGCGGCACCGGGGCGGGCGCACCGCCCCATGACCCCGACAACCCCGCTCCCTATGACCCGGATGGCGCCCAGGGGGCCCGTGGGAATCACGGCTCCCGTGACGGCGGCGGGCCCGGCGCGCCGGACGGGGACCCGGTCGTTCCTGCCGGGGAGCGCGGGGCCACCCGGATCGCCGACCGGGTCGTCGCGAAGGTCGCCGCGCAGGCGGCGCGCGAGGCGGTCGGCCCGCTGCCCGAGGACGCGGTGCCCCCGCACGCCACCGTCGTGATCCGGCCGCAGGCCCAGGGCCCGGGACAGGCGCCCGCGGAGGCCGCCCACATCCGTCTGTACCTCGAACTGGGCTACCCCGTCGACATCGGCGCCCGCTGCCGCGCGGTGCGTCGCCATGTCGCCGAGCGGGTAGGCGCGTTGGTGGGCATGGAGGTCCCGGAGGTCGCCGTCGAGGTGGAGCGGCTGCATCCGCCGACGGGACGCGGCGCACAGGGGAGGACGCGATGAGCGAGTCCCAGGAGCCCGAGAGCACCACCCGGCGGCTGCCGGTCCTGGACAAGGACACCGGTCCCGGCGACAACGGCGCTCCCGCGCGCGGGCACGGGCTGGACCAGTCCTCCTCGGCCGCCGCCTACGACCCGCCCCCCGTGCTCGACGGCACCGGCGACAGCGGCGACCAGCGCCGCTTCTGGTCCGCGCGGCGTGTCCCCGCCGCGATCGTCGCCCTGCTCCTCCTCGGCCTCGCCGGGCTCTTCCTCTACGACATCGCCGCCGTCCGCGCCGGACGCCCCGCCATGAGCTGGCGGCGCGACCTGGCCCGGCAACTCGCCGAACGCCCCCTGGACGACACCTGGGTGCTCACCGGGGCGGGCATCGCCGCCGCGCTGGGCCTGTGGCTGATCGTGCTCGCCCTGACACCCGGCCTGCGCGCGGTGCTCCCCATGCGCCGCGTCCACCCCGACGTCCGCGCGGGCCTGCGCCGCGACGCCGCCGCGCTCGCCCTGCGCGACCGCGCCATGGAGGTGTCCGGCGTGCAGTCCGTACGGGTCCGGATGCGCCGCAGACGCGCCGATGTCCGCGCGGTGTCCCATTTCCGCCCGCTGGACGACGTACGGACCGATCTCGACAGGGTGCTCGCCGACGCGATCCAGGGGCTCGGCCTGTCCCGGCCGCCCTCGCTCGCCGTCCATGTCCGCCGTCCCGGCCGGAAGGGGTGACCGCGGTGCTCAGAACCGTCAACCGGATCCTGCTCGGCCTCCTCGGCCTCGTACTGCTGGTGTTCGGCGGCTCCGTCCTCGCCATCGGCCTCGGGGTGAAACCCCCGTCCTGGTGGATCTACGACGGTCCCGACGACGTCCTGCTCAGCGACGCCCGGCGCACCCGCTGGCGGGCGGACGACTGGTGGTGGCCGGTCGTCATCGCCGTCCTGGCCGTGCTGGTGCTGCTGGCCCTGTGGTGGCTCACCGCGCTCCTGCGCCGCCGCCGGCTCGGCGAGGTGCTGGTCGACACCGGCGACGGCGAGGGCGCCCTGCTGCGGGGCCGCGCGCTGGAACAGGCGCTCGCCTCCGAGGCCGCCGACCTCGACGGCGTGGACACCGCCCACGTCCACCTCAAGGGCCGCCGAACGGCCCCGCAGGCCCGCGTAAGGCTGCTGCTGGAGCCCCATGTGGATCCCGGCACGGCGCTGCACCAGCTGTCGGCCGGGGCACTGGCCCACGCGCGCGACTCGGCGGGCCTGGCCGCCCTTCCGGCGGAGGTCCGCCTCAACGCGGTCAAGCACCGCGCGGAACGGGTGAATTGACGCGCCGCCCGGATCAGAACCCGTGCAGCGCGCCCCCGTCGACACTGAGCATCACGCCGGTCACATAGGACGCGGCGGGGGACAGCAGAAACGCTCCGGCGCGACCGAACTCCTGTGCTGTCCCGTATCGCCGCAGGGGGATCCGCGCCTCGTGCGCCGTGCGGGTCGCCACCGGGTCGGCGGACAGCCCGTCCAGCTCGCGCACCCGGTCGGTGTCGATCCGCCCCGGCACCAGCCCGACCACCCGGACACCGCGCGGCCCGAGTTCGTCGGCCAGCCCCTTGGCGAACCCGGCCAGCCCCGGCCGCAGCCCGTTGGAAACGGTCAGCCCCGGGATCGGTTCATACACCGACGACGACAGAACGAACCCGATCACGCCCCCCTCCGTCAGCTCGCCGGCCGCCGCGCGGGCCAGCCGCACCGCACCCAGGAACACCGAGTCGAACGCCGCCCGCCACTGCTCGTCGGTGGTGTCCGCCACGAACCCCGCGGGCGGCCCGCCGACGCTGACCAGAACCCCGTCCAGACCGCCGAACCGCTCCCGCGCGGTGGCGATCAGCCGCTCCGCCGCGCCCGGGTCGGCGTTGTCGGCGGCGACCCCGGCCGCGTTCGGCCCCAGCGCGCGTGCCGCCTCGGCCACGGTCCGCTCGTCGCGGCCCGTCACGACCACCTTCGCGCCGTCCGCGACCAGCTCGCGCGCCACCGCGTTGCCCAGCCCGCGCGTCGCCCCGGTGACGATGTACACCCGGTCCTTCAGTCCAAGATCCATGGCCCCTATGGTGCCCCGCCGCTCCCAAAGAGCGCGAGCGCGGAGTTCACCAGCCCGATATGACTGAACGCCTGCGGGAAGTTGCCCAGATGACGGCCCGTGTCCGGATCGCACTCCTCGGACAGCAGACCGACGTCATTGGTGAGCGATACCAGTCGTTCGAACAACGCGCGTGCCTCCCGTGTTCGACCGGTCATATGGAGCGCGTCCACGAGCCAGAACGAACAGACCAGAAACGCTCCCTCGCGCCCCGGCAGGCCGTCCACATTGCTCTCCTCGGCGGTGTACCGGCGCAGCAGCCCGCCGTGATCCAGCTCCGCGCGGATCGCGTCCACGGTGCCGATCACGCGCGGGTCGCGCGGTGAGAGAAAGCCCACGCGCGGGATGAGCAGCACCGAGGCGTCCAGCTCCTGGGAGCCGTAGTACTGCGTGAACGTGTTCCGTACCGGATCGAATCCGCGCTCGCACACCTCGCGGTGCACCTCATGGCGCATCGCCCGCCAGGCGTCCAGATCGCCGCCCAGCTCGGGCTGGGCCTCCAACGCCCGCACCGCGCGGTCGGCGGCCACCCACACCATCACCTTGGAGTGCACGAAGTGCCGCCGCTCGCCGCGCACCTCCCACAGTCCCTCGTCCGGCTGCCGCCACCGCTCGCTCAGCCACTCCATGAGCGCCCGCTGAAGCGCCCACATGTCGGGCCGTACGGCCAGCCCCTCGCGCCGGGCCAGCTCCAGGGAGTCCATGACCTCGCCGTACACATCCAGCTGGAGCTGGCGCACGGCCTCGTTGCCGATCCGCACCGGCGACGAACCGGCGAACCCGGCCAGCCACGGCACCTCCAGCTCCGGCAGCCGCCGCTCGCCCGCCAGGCCGTACATGATCTGCAGATCCGCCGGATCGCCGGCCATGGCCCGCAGCAGCCAGTCACGCCACGCCTCGGCCTCCTCCTGGTAGCCGACGGCGAGCAGCGCGCCGAGGGTGAGCGTGGAGTCGCGCAGCCAGCAGTACCGGTAGTCCCAGTTGCGCACCCCGCCCGGATCCTCCGGCAGCGACGTCGTGGGCGCCGCCACCACGCCCCCGGTCGGCTTGTACGTGAGCGCCTTGAGCGTGATCAGCGAACGCAGCACGGCCTCCCGATGCGGCCCCTGGTACGTGCACCGCGCGGTCCACGCGTGCCAGTCGTCCACACTGGTGCGCAGCGCCTGGAACGGGTTGGTGAGCGGCGGGCGGGGCTCGTGCGAGGGGTGCCAGGTCAGCACGAACGCGACCCGCTCACCCGGTCCGATCGTGAACTCCGAGTGCGTTCCGAAGTCCTCGCCCCAGGTGTGCACCGGCGGCTCGCTGCGCAGCCACACCGAGTCCGGGCCCGCGGTCGCCACCCGGTGGCCGTCGGACTTGCGCATCCACGGAACGATCGATCCGTAATCGAACCTGATCCGCAGCGTGCTGCGGACCGTGACCCGCCCGCGCAGCCCTTCCACGACACGTACGAGGTCGGGGGCCCGGTCGCGCTGCGGCATCAGGTCGGTGACCCGCACCGCCCCGTCGTCGGTCTCCCAGTCGGTGTCCAGGACGAGCGTGCCGGGGCGGTAGGCGCGCCGGGCGCAGCGCCCGGTGGCCCGTACGGGGGCGATGCGCCAGTGGCCGTTGTCCTCGTCGCCGAGGAGCTTCGCGAAGCAGGCGGCCGAGTCGAAACGGGGCAGGCACAGCCAGTCGACGGAGCCGTCCACGCCCACCAGGGCGGCGGTCTGCTCGTCGCCGATCAGGGCGTAGTCCTCGATGCGGTTGACGGGGCCCGGGTCACCGGCGGCCTGCCCACGCGCGCGGGTGTCGTTGGACGGGTGCACGGCTTCCGGGTTCCCGTACGGGGGAGTCGGCAATCGGGGATGAGGGCCGGGCGGGTGACAGGGACGGGGTGGGACATGTGTACGGGGCGGTGGCGAGGCGAGGCCGTGGGTGTGTCGGAGGGGCCCCGGGGGAAGAGGCGCCGTTCGGTGCGGGTACTGAGGGGTACCCGGGGGAGCGGGCGGGCGCTGGTGGGCGTGTCGCCTGTGCTGCACCCCAGGGGTGCCCGGGAAACGGCCGCCGCTCGGCGTGTCGCGGTGTTAGACCGCGGCCGGTTGCGGGTCCTGCGTCCGCTCCACGTCCGCCGGGTCCTTCTTGTCGCGGGCCTCCCGGCGCACCAGGATCACCCAGCCCACCGGCACCGCGGCGGCGAACAGCCACCACTGGATGGCGTACGCGTAGTTGAGCGCGGCGTCCTCGTTGCCGGGCTTTCCGATCAGCTGCGGTGTGCTGCCTTCGGGCGCGGGCGTGGTCTGGACGACATAGCCGCCGAGCACCTCGGCGTCGAGCCGGTCGGCCTCCCGCGCGCTGCTGACCAGCATGATCTGCCGGTCGGGAAGCCCCTCCAGGTTCTTGATCCCGCTCGCCTCGGTCGTCTCGTCGGGCATCAGCCGCCCGGTGACCGTGATCTCGCCGTCCGGCGGCGTGGGCACCTCGGGGAACGCGGTCTGGCTGGGACCGTCGGCCGGGATCCAGCCCCGGTTGACCAGCATCACCTTGCCGTCCGCCAGCACGAACGGCGTGAGGACGTGGAAGCCGACCTCCTCGTCGGCGTTGACCCGCCGTCTGACGACGACCTGCCGCTCGGTGTCGAAATGCCCGCGGGCGGTCACCGTGCGGTACCGCTCGCCGGTCGTGACCGTGTGCCCGGGGGACGTCAGCTCCTCCACCGGCACCGCCGGGGCGCCGAGCGCGTCGGCGACCAGGTCGTTGCGGGCGGTGCGCTCCTCGTAGCGGTGCATCTGCCAGAAGCCCAGCTCGATCATCGTCGGGATGAGCGCGACGGAGAGCAGGGTCAGCAGAATCCACTGCCGGGACAACAGGAAGCGGTACACCCCACGACCGTACCTCTCGGCGCGCGGCACGCCGTGCGCGGGGGTGGGAGGTGGGGTGGGGCCTGCGCCGAGGGGGATACCGGGATGCCGACCGGACGCTCACACGTGATCGTCGAACGAGAACGAGAACGAGAACGAGAACGGGTAACGAGAACGAGAACGGGCGATCGGGCGATCGTCGAACCTGGACAGGTGATTGTTCGAACGTGGACGGGTGATCGTCGACCGTTCTCTGGATGGCTGTTCGCTCAGCCGGTGATGGCCTGATGGCCTGCCGAAAGGCGAAGACGATCGTTCGCTTCAGGCGTGTGCGTGTGCGTGCGCGTGCTCGGATGTGTTCTCAGATGCGTTTCCCTGCATGTCGATCGTTCGATCAGACCCGGTCGACAATGCCCGTCCTTCCCTCCGCGCGGGCGCAGTGCGCACCGCAGAACCAGTGGCCGTCGACCTCCACCCCCTGCCCGATGATCTGCACCCGGCAGTGCTCGCAGATCGGTGCCATGCGATGGATCGCACAGGAGAAGCAGTCGAAGACATGCACCGCGCCCTGCGCGTGCACCTCGAAGGTCATTCCGTAGTGATTGCCGCATACCTCACATGTCGCCATGCGCCACAGGGTGAGCGGTCCGCCGGGCACGGGCGAGCGGCGGCCGGGCGAGTCGCGCACAATCACCCGTCCGTACGGTCACCCCTCCGACGCCGGCTCCACGTCCAGCAGCAACTGGCCGAAGGCCGCCTCGTCGACCACCGGCGTCCCGTACTGCCGCGCCTTGACCACCTTCGACGTACCCGAGTCCGGGTCATTGGTGACCAGCAGGCTCGTCAGCCGGGAGAGGCTGGTCGCCACATGCATCCCGGCCTCGATCGCCCGGTCCTCCAGCATCTCGCGCTCGACGGAGGTGTCCCCGGAGAACGCCACCCGCATGCCCTGCTTGAGCCGCCCGCCGTCCTCGTACCGCCCCGGGTTCGGATGCGGGCACGCGGGCCGCTTCCGCGCCGGCCGCCAGGTGCCCGGCCGGTAACTCCCGGAGCCGCCGTACCCGCCGTACCCGGAGCCCGAGCCGCCCGCCTGCTGCCCGATGCGCGGCGCCGACCCGTCCGACCACTCGGTCAGCGGACGGCACTCCTGCAACGGCAGCCGCAGCCCGCCCTCGGCCGCCGAGCGCAGACTCGGCCGGAACGCCTCGGCCAGTACCCGGGCGTCGTCCAGCGCGTGGTGCGCCCGCCGCTGGACCACACCGAAGTGCGCCGCGAGGGACTCCAGTTTGTGATTGGGCAGCGGCAGCGCGAGCGTCTTGGACAGAGCGATCGTGCACAGCCGCTGACGCACCGGCGGGCGGCTCTCCACGCGCACGTACTCCCGCGCGATCATCTGCCAGTCGAAGACGGCGTTGTGCGCCACCAGCACCCGGTCCGCGAGCCGCCGCCCGAACTCCTCGGCGATGTCCTGGAAGAGCGGCGCCGAATCGAGCTGGTCGGTCGTCAGACCGTGGATCCACACCGGTCCCGGATCACGCTCCGGATTGACCAGCGTGTACCAGTGGTCCTCGACCTCACCGCGCGCGTCCAGCCGGTAGACGGCCGCCGAGATGATCCGGTCGTCGCGGGCCAGTCCGGTCGTCTCCACGTCGACGACCGCGTACCCCGTCGGATAGGCGGTCGGCCACGGCAGAGGCAAGGACCCCGCCGTCGTAAGGTCTTCGAGCATGGTCACTGAGGATACGGGCCCGGACTGACAGTGCGTCGAGTCGCCCCGTGAACCCGCCCCGCGCGGCACCGGAACCGGCACCCGCGCGCGGGACGCCCCCTCAAGGCCGCGTCCACATACGGAAGTTCGTCTTCAGGTGCTCCCGCCGGGGCTGACCAGTGACATTCCCTCGGACGCGCCCGGTCGCCTCCGGCGTGCACGAGTCGGTACGCGCGTGCGCGTGCCCCGGGTGCGATCCTCGCGGTGTGACACAACCAACGCACGACGAGGCCCATGGAGGCGCGCTCGGAGAGCGGCTCAACTGGCTGCGGGCGGCGGTGCTCGGCGCCAACGACGGGATCGTGTCCACGGCCGGCATCGTCGTCGGCGTGGCGGGCGCCACCGGCGACCGCTCGGCCCTGCTGACCGCCGGTCTGGCCGGACTGCTCGCCGGATCGATGTCCATGGCGGCGGGGGAGTACGTCTCGGTGTCCACCCAGCGCGACTCCGAACTGGCCGCCATCGCCCTGGAGAAGCGCGAACTCCGCGAGCAGCCGGAAGCCGAACTGGAGGAGCTGACCGAACTGCTCCAGGGCCGTGGCCTGTCCCGGGAAGTGGCCCGCGAGGCCGCCGTCCAGCTGACCCGGCGTGACGCGCTCAAGGCGCACGCCAGCGTCGAGCTGGGCATCGATCCCGATCAGCTGACCAACCCGTGGCACGCCGCCTGGGCGAGCTTCCTGTCCTTCACCGTGGGCGCGCTGCTGCCGCTGCTGGCGATGGTGCTGCCCCCGGCCGACCGGCGGCTGCCGGTCACCGTGGTCTCGGTGCTGGCCGCCCTGGTCCTCACCGGCTGGAGCAGCGCCCGCCTCGGCTCCGCCGACCCCCGGCGGGCGGCGCTGCGGAACGTCGCGGGCGGCATCCTCGCGATGGGCGTCACCTATGCGGCCGGGACGCTGCTGGGGGCGACGGGGGTATGAGCGATCGTTCCTGGTGGAACGGCGCGGATCTGATCGTTCGATCACGTATCCCGGTGATCGATCACCCCCCACTTGCCCTGCTTGATCCACGCGCCCGCCCCGCCCCACTCGTCGCGGTCGGGTGACCGTTCCTGGTCGAGGCCCGGGCGGTCTGGAGCGGTCCGGGGCGGTCCGGGGCGAGTGCGCGACGGTCCCGGCGCGGGTGCACGGCGGACCAGAGCGGGCGGTCCATTGGCGGAGACCGCCAACAATTCCGGCCGTACCGCCGGTAATACTTGTCGGTAACAACGTCTAGTCGCGGCCGACCGGCCGTCCTACCGTGCCTGCATGCCGAACCTGCCCGATGTCGTGCTGTGGTCGATCCCGGCCTTCGTCCTGCTCACCGTGATCGAAATGATCAGCGTGCGCGTCCACCCCGACGAGGACGCCGCCGGCTACGCGGCCAAGGACGCCGCCACCAGCGTCACCATGGGCCTCGGCAGCCTGGCCTTCGACCTTCTGTGGAAGATCCCGATCGTCGCGATCTACACGGCGGTCCACGAACTGACCCCGCTGCGCGTTCCCGTGCTCTGGTGGACGATCCCACTGATGCTGCTCGCCCAGGACTTCTTCTACTACTGGTCCCACCGGGGCCATCACGTCATCCGCGTCCTGTGGGCCTGCCATGTGGTCCACCACTCCAGCGAGAAGTTCAACCTCACCACCGCCCTGCGCCAGCCCTGGACGTCGCTGACGGTCTGGCCGTTCTACGTTCCGCTGATCGCCGCGGGTGTTCATCCGGCCGCGCTGGCGTTCTGTTCCTCGGTCAACCTGGTCTACCAGTTCTGGATCCACACCGAGCGGATCGACCGGATGCCGCGATGGTTCGAGTACGTCTTCAACACGCCCTCCCACCACCGCGTCCACCACGCCTCCCAGGGCGGCTATCTCGACCGTAACTTCGGCGGCATCCTGATCGTCTGGGACCGTTTGTTCGGTTCGTTCATCGCCGAGACCGAACGCCCCGTCTACGGCCTCACCAAGAACATCCACACCTACAACCCGCTCAAGGTCGCCACACACGAGTACATCGCCATCGCCAGGGACCTGAAGACGGCCGCCGACTGGCGCGAACGCGCCGGCCGCGTCTTCCGCAGTCCGGGCTGGCAACCGGCGGACCACCGCGCAGAGGCCGACAAGAACGCCGACAAGAACGCCGACGAGAACGCTGACAGGGACTCCGACAGAACCGCCAGGGACAACGCCGGGCAGAGCGACGGCGGGAACGTCGCCAAGAGGGCCGGCAAGGGCACCGCCGAGAAGGCAGGCAAGGCCACCGAAGAGACCGTGGTCGTGTGATGGACCGGACCCGTACGCCCTCCGCCCCGCCCGCCACCGGTCCGCTTCCCCCGCGCCCCACCCCCGGCCGGTCGGCCCTCGGGTGGCTCGTCCCGGCGCTGTTCGGCCTCGCGGTCGCCGCCGACCTCGGCTCCCTGCTGGCCGGGTACGACGCCGGGCACCTGGCCGCCAAGCCGCTGCTGTTGCCCCTGCTGGCGGCCTGGGCCGCCCTGCGCGGGGCGTCCCGGCTGCTGATCGCCGCCCTGCTGTGCGGCTGGGGCGGAGACGTCCTGCTCCTCTCCGACGCCGAACCCGCCTTCCTGGCCGGCATGGGCTCGTTCGCCGTCGGGCACGTGTGCTACCTCGTGCTGTTCCGCCGCACCCGCTCCACCGCGCGGAGCGCGGCCCGGACGCCGGGTACGTCGGCCGCCGGGTCGAGGGCGAGGGGGCGGGCCTCGTCACCCTCCCGCGGGCGTGCCGCCCTGCTCGCCCCCGTCTATGCGCTCGCCCTCGTCGGCACCGTCGCCCTGCTCTGGCCCGATCTGCCGACCGACCTCAGGATCCCGGTGGCCGCCTACAGCGCCCTGCTCACGGCGATGGCCTACCTCGCGGCCACCCGCGTCGGCCTGGTCGCCGGAATCGGCGGCGCGCTCTTCCTGCTCTCCGACACGCTGATCGCCACAGGCGTCGCCGAGTGGCCGCAACCGCCCCGGCCGGACTTCTGGGTGATGCTCACCTACGTCGCCGCGCAGTTCCTGCTCACACGCGGCGTATTGAGCGAACGATCAGTACGAATCGAGGCGTAGGGCCCGTTCGCCCCACCGACCGGACGAACCGTGCACGATCACTCCCCGGACAAACGATCAGCATCACCGTCACCAGCGCGCCCGCTCACCAGCGGATCGGCACCGGCAGGGCCGTCAGCAGTCCCGAGACCGCCACGACCACCCCCAGCGCCACCACCTCCGCCCGCGCGGGCGCGTACGCCGTCAGTGGATCGGACACACGGCGCAGCCGGTTCCGCGCCGACAGCGCCAGCGCGGACACGACGACCACGAGCAGCACCTTGGCGAGCAGCACCCGCCCGTACGCCGTCTCCGTGAACTGCTCGACCACCGTCTCCGGCGGCATCCGCCGCAAGGTGCTCCAGATGCCGCTCGCGGTGGTCGCCGCGAGCAGAACGGCGGCCACGCGCGCGTAGAGCCCCAGCAGCGCGGCGCCCGAGGCGGCGTCGGCACTCGTACGGGTACCGGCACCGTCACCCTTGGCGGACCCCGCGCTCCACAGGCGCAGCGTCCGCAACGCGTACACCAGGCCGCCGACCCACAGCGCCGAGCACGTCACATGGACCAGCGTCAGCGCCGATCCGACCAGCGGGCTGTGCTCGACCGTGGGATGCGCGCGCAGGGCCTCCGCCACGGCGATCGCCGCCAGCGGCCACACCTGCGCGCGCGGGCTGCCGAACAGCACCAGAAGCCCCGCCAGCGCGAACGCGTTGATCTCCAGCAGGGCGAGCTTCCCGTCCCGCGACGCGTACAGGCCACCGACGTCGATCTCGCCGAGGTCGCCCGGCACGAGGTTCCCGGTCGCGACCACCGAGGCCAGCCCCAGCGCGGCCAGGAACCCCGCCCCGGCCGCGTACAGCGCCCAACTGCGCGGGCGGGCCTCGGGGGCGCCCGGCAGCCGCCCGGCGAGCCGCTGCACGAACAGCTCACCGACCGGAACGCACAACGCCGCGAACAGCAGCGTGCGCAGCAGGGCGATGCCACCCACACCCGGTGCCGGGTCCTCCCCGGTGCCGTGGAGCGCGGCGGAGGGCCCCAGCAGCGGTATCAGCGCGCCCAGCGTCACCAGGACGAGCACGGCGACGGCCCGGCCCGTTCCGGGGCGCCGCTCGTCGGGGCCACCGTCACCGGCGGTCTCGGCGGTCGGTCGTATCAAGGTCACCTCAAGATCATCACCAGTCGCGCACAACCGGGCAAGGCCCGGAGGGCGACGGGCAGGACCGCATTCCGGCCATACGTACGATTCCGGCAGGCATCGTACTCATGACCATCGGGGCGTGTCGGAGCCCCATGGCACAGGGGCGGTCGCCCAGTCCGTCGGCCCTCCGTCGAAGGCCACCGGCGGGAGCGCGTACCGCAGCCGCCCCACCCGGCTGTCCCGCTCGGCGAGCCATGGTCCGGGCCCGCCATGGGCGGCGGCCCCCCGTGCGCCCGACAACTCGCCGGACAGGCTCCGTCGGCGGTCCGGCGTGTCCGTCTCCCCGGCCGGCGTGTCCGGGGCGGGTTCCGCCGTGTCCGAGGTCACCCCCGCCCTCTGCAGGCCCCGCGCGCGTGCCCCGTCCTTCAGCCACTCGGCCGTCCGCGCCAGGGCGACCCGCACCACGCGCGCGTCCCCGTCCTTCGCCCGTTCGGTGAGCGCGCGCAGGACACCGGCCGCGAGCAGATACCCCGTGCCGTGGTCGAGGGCCTGCGCCGGAAGCGCGCCGGGCCGCTCGGAGGTGCCCTCGATCGCCGCGATGCCGGTGGCGACCTGGACGAGGCTGTCGAAGCCCCGACGGCCGCCCCAGGGCCCGTACGCACCCCACGCCGACAACTGCGCCACGACCAGGCCGGGTCGCCGCTCGGCCAGCGCCCGCGCGGACAGCCCCAGACGGTCCAGTGCGCCCGGACGATAGCCCGTGACGACGACGTCCGCCGCGCCGAGCAGGTCCTCGAACCGGTCCCGGTCCGCCGTCAGGTCCAGCGTCGCCGAGCGTTTCCCGAAACCCGTGTCGATGTGCTGGTCGGGGAGTTCGGGCAGCCAGGGCGGGTCCAGGCGCAGCACGTCCGCGCCCAGCAGGGCGAGCGTCCGGGTGGCGACCGGGCCCGCGATGACCCGGGTCAGATCCAGCACGCGCAGCCCGGCGGCCGGAAGCAGCGGGGAGCCCGTCAAGGGCACCGGCCCGCGCGCGGGCCCGGCGGCACCGAGCCGCTCGCGTTCCACCAGAGGCCGGGCGGCCACGGCAACCGCCTGCTCGTGCGCGGCCCACTCCCGCGGTGTCCGCAGCGCGACGGCGAGGCCCCCGGCGCCCTGGACCGTCTCCTCCACCTCCAGGGCGGCCCGCCCCGAGAGCACCTCACCGACCGCCTCGGCCGGGGCGTCCTGGGGCAGTGCGAGGGCGTCCAGCAGCCGCCGCCGGTGATGCGGATAGTTGGCATGGGTGCGGACCCAGCCGTCCGCCACCGGCCAGAACCGGGACAGCGGCGCGAACGAGACCGGCGCTCGCCCGTCGATCAGCAACTGCCGCTCGCTGGTGAACGCGGCGGCCACCGCCCCGTCGTCCACCCGGACCCCTGGCACGCGCGCGAGTGCTGCCTCTGCTCCCGCACCCGCCCGAAGCGCCGCCAACTCCGCCGCCGCCAGTGCGCACACGCTCACACAGGCCCGCGCCAGCTCCCGGACCGGCAGATGTGCCGGGAGCGTTCCTGATCGTTCGATCACGGCGAGCCGGTCGAGCATGGCCGGATCACCGCCCAATGCGGCCCACGCGTACGAAGTCTCATGCATAAGGGCACTATGCGGGACGGGCACGCCCCGACCGAGCGCCGGGCGTGTCGTACGGGCAAGGGACCCAAGAAACAAGAACGGGGCGCACGAAGGGCCCGAGCGAACGAACATCCGCCCGGCCCCTCCGTGCGCCTTTGATCACCGATCACACCGTGGACACCTGAACAGCCTCCCCCGAAGCGCCCACCATGGCTACGGCTACGGCTACGGCTACGGCACCGCTCAGGCCGCCGTTACTTCGTCACCGCGTCCAGCGCGTCCGCCGTGCCCCAGCCGTAGAAGCCGTTGTAGTTCTTCGGCCCCTCGCACACCGCGTCGACCTTGCCGTCGCCGTTGATGTCGTACGGGTTCGTGCACGCCGTGGCGTCGGCCTGCGCGTACAGCAGGGCCTTGACCAGGGCGGGCGGCGCGTACGGGTGCGTCGACTTGATGAGCGCGGCGACACCCGCGACATGCGGCGACGCCATCGACGTACCGGCCATGTAGCCCCATCGGCCGCCGGGCAGGGTGCCCAGGATCAGGCCGCTGGTCGCCGGGGGCGCCGGGGTCTGATAGGCCGTCGAGTCGCCGCCGGGCGCGGCGATGTCGATGACGTCCCGGCCGTGGTTGGAGAACGACGACTTCAGTCCCTTGGCGCCGGTCGCCGCGACCGTCACGATGCCCGGCAACTGGGTCGGTATGTCGTAACACTCGGACGGATCGATCACGCGCTCACCCGGCGTGGAGTCGTTCGGCGAGCCGGGGTCGGTGATCTCGTCGGCCGCGAGGTCGTAGTTCTCGTTGCCGGCCGCGGCGACGTTCACCGCGCCTTTCTTCTCCGCGTACTTCGAGGCCCGGGTGATCGCTTCGACCAGGGCCTTCTGGTCCGGGTCGTTCTTGCAGTTGAAGTACCACGGGTCGGTGTAATAGCTGTTGTTCGTCACATCGACGCCATGCTCGGCGGCCCACACGAAGCCGCACACCACGGCCTCGGTGTAGAAGAACCCGGCGGTCGTGGACACCTTGATGCCCGAGACCTTCACTCCGGGCGCCACACCGGTCATGCCGACGCCGTTCTTCGCCGCGGCGATCTCACCGGCCACATGGGTGCCGTGCGGGCTCTCCGCCGCGTTCGGCCGCCAGGCCCCGTCACGGGTGTCCGGCTTGCCCGTCACACAGTTGACGGACGCCGCGCGGTCGAAGTTCGGGGCGATGTCGGGGTGCGTGTCGTCCACACCCGTGTCGATCACCGCGACGGTGACCTTGCTGCTGCCGAGCGACTTCTCGTGGGCCTTGTCCGCCTTGATGGCGGGCAGGTTCCACTGGAGCGGTTGCAGCGGGTCCTGGCCGGCCTCCGCGTCGGCGGCGGCCACCTCCTCCGCCGTGAGCACCTTCGGCGTGCCCATGTCCGTGGTCGACTGCGCGGGCAGCGGCGCGGTGCGCGTCGAACCGGCCGACTGTACGCCCCGCACCTTTCTGATCGTTTGAGCGAACTCGGTGTTCGCCGAGTGAACCACGATCACACCGATCTGGTCGTACGCCTGAACGATCGTGCCACCGGCCGCGGCGATGGCCTTCTTCACGGCGGCCGAGGAGCCGCGCCCCTGGCTCACGTTCACGACATAGCTGAGCGAGGGCCCCTCCGCGGCGGGCGCGGCGACGGGCTCCGCGGCGGCGGCATTGACGTTCGGCAGGAACGCCACGGCGGTGGCCACGGCCATGCCGACCGGGATCGCGAGGGCACGGCGGTGGCGCGAGTGGGACGCGGTCATGATGAGAGTCTCTCCAGTTCGTCCGCGTGCGGAGCGGACCTCGGTGAGCTGTTCGGGCAGGTGGGTGACGCAGTCGGCCGCGGTCGCGGCGCGGCCCGTGGCAACGGAACCGCGCCGCGAAGGGCGTACTACCTCACCGCGCGGAGCGCGTTGACGATTCCGGCGCCGTAGAAGCCGTTGGAGTGCTTGCCGCCCTCGCACACCGCGTCCTGCGTACCGTCGCCGTCCTGGTCGTAGGACGCGGGGCAGGCCGTGTCGTCCGCCTGGGCCTTCAGCAGCCGCTGGAGCTGCGCCGGGGACGCCTTCGGGTGCTCGGACTTCAGCAGCGCGGCCACGCCCGCCGCGTGCGGCGCCGCCATCGAGGTGCCTTGCAGGAAGCCGTATGCGTTGTTCGGCATGGTCGACAGGATGCGGCCGTTCTTGGACGGTGTGTCGGGGATCTGGTAGATCCGGTCGCCGCCCGGCGCCGCCACGTCGACGACCCTCTCACCGTAGGAGGAGTAGTACGACTTGATGTTCTTCACGCCCGTCGCGCTGACCGTCACGACGCCCGGCAGCTGGGTCGGCACGTCGAAGCACTCGCTCGGGTCGATCGTCCGCTCGACCGGCGTGGAGTCGTCGGGGCTGGAGTCGTCCAGGATCGCGTCCGAGGCCAGATCGTGGTTGGAGTTGCCGGCCGAGGCCAGGTGCAGTGTGCCCTTCTTCTGGGCGTACAGCTGCGCACGGTTCACCGCGTCGACGATCGCCCTCTGGTCCGGGTCGTCCATGCAGTTGTAGAGCCACGGGTCCACGTAGTAGCTGTTGTTCGTTATCTCGACACCGTGATCGGCTGCGAACACGAACGCGCAGACAACGTTCTCCGGGTAGAACAGCCCGTTGTCCGGGTCGCTCACCTTGATGCTGGACACCTTGACGCCAGGGGCCACCCCGGCGACGCCTATGCCGTTGCGGGCGGCGGCTATCTCACCGGCGACATGGGTGCCGTGGTAGTCCTGGGCGGTGTACGGCCGCCAGGCGCCCTCACTGGTGTCGGCCACCCCGCCGACGCAGTTCGCCGACTGCGACGCGGAGAAGTTCGGGGCGAGGTCCGGGTGGGTGTCGTCCACGCCCGTGTCGATCACCGCGACCGTGACCTTCGAACTACCCGGGTTGATCTTCGCCGCCTTGTCCGCGCCGATCGCGCGCAGATCCCACTGATCGGCCTCCAGGGGCTCGCTGCCGGGCGTGGCGGCGGCTCTCACCTCGGCCGCCTCGGCAGAGGTCAGATAATCCGCCGCGCCCTGGTCCGTGGTGCCCGCGGCGACCAGGGGAGCGGTACGGGTCGCGCCCGCCGACTGCACCCCGCGCACCGCGCGCATCACCGGACCGAAGTTCGGGTTGGCCGAATGAACAACGATCACCCCGATGTTCGCGTAGGTGGCCACGACCCTGCCGTCGGCCGCCACGATCGCCTTCGTCACCGACTCGATCGTGCGCCGGTCCGTCCTGGTGTTCACCACGTACGCCAGGCTCGGCGCGTCCTGTGTCGCCCGGACACCGCTCTCCACGGGGGAGGCGGCCGTCGCGGTCGCCGGCAGGAAGCCGAGCGAGGCGGTCAGTGACAGTACGACGGGCACGGCGAGCGCGAGCCGGCGTCTGGAAGGCAGATGAGCCATGGGGTCTCCACATCATCCGGAAAACGGGACCGGCCCAGACACAGGTGGCGTCCGGGCAGGTACATGACGGGTGGTGCAGGGTGAAGTTATCTCCCGAACTCGCTGGCCAGCAATGACCAGAGGCGACGACTTCGGAAAGAACTGATCGAGGTTGAACCGGTCCTCGCGTGGCGCCGTGCACGTTGGACAGGGAGCCGAGCACGATCGACGCCTCCCCGTGGATCACGCACCCGGCCACCACTGTCACGGCCGATCAGATGATCCGCCCCAGCACAAGGACAGATCCGCATGTCCGTACCGCAACCGTCCCCGATCCCCGACCGCGCCCCGACACCTGTGGGCGGCGCACCCGCAACGCGAGGAGACTCCGTGGCCACCGAGACACCGCCACCTTCGAAACCGGAGCACCGGCTCCCCTCGACCGAGGAATTCACCCAGGTGCAGGAGAGTGCGGAGTTCGGTGAACTGCGCCACTCCTACCGTTCGTTCGCGTTCCCGCTGACCGTCGCCTTCATCGCCTGGTACCTGCTCTACGTCCTGCTGTCGAACTACGCGGGCGGCTTCATGGGCACCAAGCTCTTCGGCAACATCAATGTGGCCCTGGTCCTGGGCCTCGCCCAGTTCGTCACCACGTTCCTGATCGCTTGGTGGTACGCGCGGATCGCCGCGAACAAGTTCGATCCCAAAGCACAAGCGATCAAGTCCCGGATGGAGGGCGGCGAATGAGCCAGTCGATCACGCTCGCGACCAGCGAAACACTCGCGTCGACGGCGGCGAGCGAACACCGGACGCTCATCATCAGCCTGTTCGCCGCCTTCGTGGTGGCCACCCTGTTCATCACCATCTGGGCCGGACGGCAGACCAAGGACGCCGCCGACTTCTATGCGGGGGGCCGCCAGTTCACCGGCTTCCAGAACGGCCTGGCCGTCGCGGGCGACTACATGTCCGCCGCGTCCTTCCTCGGTATCGCGGGCGCCATCGCCCTCTCCGGCTACGACGGCTTCCTGTACTCCATCGGCTTCCTCGTCGCCTGGCTGGTCGCCCTGCTGCTGGTCGCCGAGCCGCTGCGCAACTCCGGCCGCTACACCATGGGCGACGTGCTCGCCTACCGGATGCGCCAGCGACCGGTACGGACCGCGGCCGGCACCTCCACCATCGTCGTGTCGATCTTCTATCTGCTCGCCCAGATGGCCGGCGCCGGTGTGCTCGTCTCCCTGCTGCTGGGCATCACCAGCGACGCCGGAAAGATCGGGATCGTCGCCCTGGTCGGTGTTCTGATGATCGTCTATGTCACGATCGGCGGTATGAAGGGCACCACCTGGGTGCAGATGGTCAAGGCCGTGCTCCTCATGACAGGGGCGCTGCTGCTCACCTTCCTGGTGCTGCTCAAGTTCGATTTCAACATCTCCGATCTGCTCGGCACCGCCGCCGACAACAGCGGCAAGGGAGCCGCCTTCCTGGAACCCGGCCTCAAGTACGGCGTGTCGGAGACCACCAAGATCGACTTCATCTCGTTGGGGATCGCCCTGGTGCTCGGCACCGCCGGTCTGCCGCACATCCTGATCCGCTTCTACACGGTCCCCACCGCCCAGGCCGCCCGTAAGTCCGTGATCTGGGCGATCGGCCTGATCGGCGCGTTCTACCTGATGACCCTCGCGCTCGGATTCGGCGCGGCGGCACTCATCAGTCCCGAGGAGATCACCGCGTCCAACAAGGCCGGAAACACTGCGGCGCCCCTGCTCGCGCTCCATCTGGGCGGCGTCGACTCCAACTGGGGCGCGATCCTGCTGGCCACCATCTCCGCGGTCGCCTTCGCCACGATCCTCGCGGTCGTCGCGGGCCTCACCCTCGCCTCGTCGAGTTCGTTCGCCCATGACATCTACGCCAATGTGATCAAGCGCGGCACGGCCACCGAGAAGGAGGAGGTCCGCGCGGCCCGCCTGGCGACCGTCGGTATCGGCGCCGTCTCGATCCTGCTCGGCGCGCTCGCCCGCGATCTGAACGTCGCCGGCCTGGTCGCCCTCGCCTTCGCCGTCGCCGCCTCCGCCAACCTGCCCACGATCCTCTACAGCCTTTTCTGGAAGCGGTTCACCACCCAGGGCGCGCTGTGGTCGATCTACGGCGGCCTGGTCACCGCGGTCGGCCTGGTGCTGTTCTCCCCGGTGGTCTCCGGCAAGGCCACGTCGATGTTCCCCGACGTCGACTTCCACTGGTTCCCCCTGGAGAACCCGGGCATCGTCTCGATCCCGGTCGGCTTCCTGCTCGGCGTCATCGGCACCTTCCTGTCGAAGGAGGAGCCGGACAAGGGCAAGTACGCCGAACTGGAGGTCCGCTCGCTCACCGGCACCGGGGCGCACTGACCGAGCGCGGTTGGGGGGCACCGGGGAGGCTGGTCCCGCGCGGGAAGCGGCTCAGTCGGGTCCGCTGTCGGCGCCTGGGGGAGCGGACGAGTCCCGGTCCCGCGCGCGGGGGCTCGCCACGGTGGTGCCCTCCGTGGGGGCGTCACCGGCGGTCCCGCTCCCGCGCGCGGGGACCCGCTGTACGGAGAGAACAGCAGGTCGGCAGACGCAGACGGTCCTACTCTCGCGCTCGGTGTCCCGCTCCGCTCGGCCGGGATCGGGCCGAAGTGCTCGCCCCCGCCCCCGCTCCCGCGTGGGGGAGCCCGCTCCCCGGCCACTACCGCCGTCACCGCCGGGGTCCCTTCCCTCGTCGCGCGCGGGACGGCCGCGGTGCGAACCTCCCTTCGGGCGCCGCGAGAAGCCTCCGCCGTCCCGTGCAGCAGGCCGCTCCACGAACCTCGGCGTCGGTGACGACCGGCGCGAGCCCGGTCCCGTGCGCGACAAGGCCGCGGCCGTGGCACGTTCTGAGGGGCTACACGCCGGAGCCTGGTCCCACGCGCGGGAGGCCACCCCACCAGGCTCGGCCGGCACCCGGACACCACAGCCGAGCCCCGTTCCTCGCTCTCGGAGGGCCGGGCTCGTCCGGGGACGAGAGCTGAGTCATGGCCTTGGCCGGGCCCTCACCCGCAGGAGGCCCCTGAGCTTCGCCCACACCGGATCCGCGATCCCGAATCCAGCTCCGCGAGCGGGAGACCCGCCCACCGACGGGCCGTATCCGGCCCCGATCCGGCCCCGGCCGCCCTCCCTGATCGGTTCCTCGCCCCCCTGATCGGCTCTCCCCCCAGCCCGCCCTCCCCGATCCGCCGCCCGACCCGGGGCCTCCACCCCCCCACCCAGCCCCTCAGCCTTCCCGGACCCCACCCAGCCACACCACACCAACCACCGTTTCGATCAACCGATCGTAGGGATCTACGACATGACCGCACGATCCCTCGTCGGATCACGCACATCCGAATGTCTGAACGGTCGCGTAGGCTCGCTGGTGTCGGAAGCCTGGAACGTTTGTGATCGGTCGGCCGTTGATCGGGTTGAGCGATGATCGAACAGACCAATGATCGACCTGGCCGATGATCGATCGAACTGACCGATGATCCAGGACGAGGGAAGGGGGTCCCCGTGCTCATCGACACTTACGGACGAGTGGCCACCGACCTGAGGGTCTCACTCACCGACCGCTGCAATCTGCGCTGTACGTACTGCATGCCCGAAGAGGGCCTGCAATGGCTGGCGAAGACCGATCTGCTGACGGACGACGAGATCGTCCGCCTGATCGACATCGCGGTCACCTCCCTCGGTATCGAAGAGGTCCGCTTCACCGGCGGCGAGCCCCTGCTGCGCCCCGGCCTGGTCGGCATCGTGGAGCGGGTCGCCGCCCTCGCACCCCGCCCGCAGATGTCCCTGACCACCAACGGCATCGGCCTCAAGCGCACCGCCACCGCCCTCAAGGCCGCCGGCCTGGACCGGGTGAACGTCTCACTGGACACCCTCCGGCCCGACGTCTTCAAGACCCTCACCCGCCGCGACCGCCACCAAGACGTCATCGACGGTCTGACCGCCGCCCACGAGGCCGGACTGACCCCGGTCAAGGTCAACTCCGTACTGATGCCGGGGCTCAACGACGACGAGGCCCCCGACCTCCTCGCCTGGGCGGTCGAGCGAGGCTATGAACTGCGCTTCATCGAGCAGATGCCCCTCGACGCCCAGCACGGCTGGAAGCGCGACGGAATGATCACGGCCGGTGACATCCTGACCTCCCTGCGCACCCGTTTCACCCTCGCCCCCGAGGGCGAGCAGGCCCGGGGCTCGGCACCCGCCGAACGCTGGCTGGTGGACGGCGGGCCGCACCGCGTCGGTGTCATCGCCTCCGTCACCCGCCCCTTCTGCTCGGCCTGCGACCGCACCCGCCTGACCGCCGACGGCCAGGTCCGCACGTGTCTGTTCGCCCGCGAGGAGACGGACCTGCGCGCGGCTCTGCGCTCCGGCGCCCCCGACGAGGAGATAGCCCGTATCTGGCGGCTGGCGATGTGGGGCAAGAAGGCCGGCGCGGGCCTGGACGACCCGACGTTCGTCCAGCCGGACCGGCCGATGTCCGCGATCGGCGGCTAGCGGCGCCGCCCTACGCCCCCGCCCCCTCCTCGCCGTCCATGTCCCATTCCTCGAACCGGACGACATCCTTCAGGAACCCCCGCACCCCCAGGAACTGAGACAGATGCTCGCGATGTTCTTCGCACGCGAGCCAGGTCTTCCGCCGCTCGGGCGTGTGCAGCTTCGGGTTGTTCCACGCCAGCACCCACACCGCACCGGCGCGACAGCCCTTCGCGGAACAGATGGGTGATGCGGGATCAGGGGTCGTCGGAAAGACGTTCACCCTCCGACCCTAACCTGACCGGCACATGGCCTGATCACATGATCGTCACTGCCTGATCACTCGATCAAAACCCACCCCGAAGATCGTCTGAGATCCTCTGATCATTCGATGCGGTCGCGGTGATCAGGTCGCACAAAAGGCGACGCCGAGCAGCCACGGGGGGAGCTGCCCGGCGTCGGTCTGTCGCTCCGACGGGGGATGCGGAGCGCGTACGAAGTATGTCATGGGTAACCGCCCGCCCGGCACCGGAACAACATGATTGATCTGAGCTTTTACCGACAGTGGAATTGCACTCTGTCTAGGCGGACCGCTCGGTGTGTCCGGCCGCGCCGTCCTCCGTCGCGGATTCCGTGAAGCTCCCGTCCGCGGCTCGCGGGGGCATGATCATCGGCTTGGGCTCCACGGTCACGAACGTCGTCGGCAGCGACGAAACGTTCTCCCGTCCGGCGTTGGCGACCACCACCGCGATATAGGGGAGGACCACCCCGAGCACCAGCGCCACGATCGCGACGTGCCGTTCGACGTTCCACAGCACCGCCGCGAGGACGACTGACACCGTGCGCACGGACATCGAGATGATGTACCGGCGCTGCCGTCCACGGACATCGTCCTGGAGTCCCTGCCGGGCCCCGGTGATCCGGAACACCTGGGCGCCGTCGCCGTCGCGCTGCTTCCGCATCACACTCCACCATCCGCCCACAGGGAATTCGTCCCCGTCCCGATCCCGGCCCGCACCGGCGGCAGGGCCGGCCCGGACAACGTCCACGTTACGCCGCGACTGCGCCGCATTCGAGACCGGGTCACCCTGCCGCCTGCGCGAACGTCCCGGGCCATGAACCGTACGGACGAACCCGACATGCGCCGTACGCCCACCGGGCCGACACTGGGCGGTATCTGCTCACGTCGGGCGGTGCGAGGAGGTAGTCATGGGCTGGTTGTGGGCCATCATCGTGGGATTCGTGCTCGGTCTGATCGCCAAGGCCATCATCCCGGGCAAGCAGCACAGCCCGCTCTGGCTGACCACGATCTTCGGCATGCTCGGCGCGCTTGCCGGCAACGCCATCGCCCGCGGTCTGGGGGTCGCCGCGACCCCGGGCATCGACTGGAGCCGCCATCTGTTCCAGCTGGTCGCCGCGATCATCATCGTCTTCCTCGGCGACATGGCCTACACGGCGACGCTGGGCAAGCGCAAGCAGCAGCGCACCCAGCACACCTGACGCACCCCACCGCCGCCACGGCGACCGGAGTGCGGGCGATCGAATGATCATGCGGTGCCACGATCGAACGACCGTGGCACCGCATTGACGATCGAATGAGCGATCGATTGAGTCATCGACAGGGCAATGGTCGGAGTGATCGCCAGAGTGATCGATTGTGCAATCGATCAGACCCCACTCACCGCCGATCAGACGTCACTCAGTCACTCACTCACCGCGGGTCAGACCCCGCTCACCGCGACAGCCGCCAGATTCCGCTTCCCCCGCCGCAGTACCAGCCACTTCCCGTGCAGCAGATCCCCGGCGACGGGGACGGCGTCCTCGGCGGTCACCTTGACGTTGTTCACGTAGGCGCCGCCCTCCTTCACCGTCCGCCGCGCCGCCGACTTGCTCGCCACCAGTCCCACCACGGCGAACAGATCCACCACAGGCACCAGTCCGGACACCTCGATGTGCGGCACCTCGGTCAGCGCGGCGACGAGCGTCCGCTCGTCCAGCGACTCCAGCTCGCCCTGTCCGAACAGCGCCCGGCTCGCGGCGATCACGGCCTCCGTCTGCGCGGCGCCGTGCACCAGCGTCGTCAGCTCCTCCGCCAGCGCCCGCTGCGCGGCCCGCGCCTGCGGGCGCTCCCGGGTCTGCTCCTCCAGCTCCTCCAGCTCCGCGCGGGACCTGAACGACAGGATCCGCAGGTACGTCGAGACGTCCCGGTCGTCCACGTTCAGCCAGAACTGGTAGAACGCGTACGGCGATGTCATGTCCGGGTCCAGCCAGACGGCGCCACTCTCGGTCTTGCCGAACTTGGTGCCGTCCGCCTTGGTCATCAGCGGCGTCGCCAGCGCGTGCACCTGGGCCTGCGGCTCCAGCCGGTGAATCAGGTCCAGGCCCGCCGTGAGGTTGCCCCACTGGTCGCTGCCGCCCTGCTGGAGCGTGCAGCCATGCCGCCGGTACAGCTCCAGGAAGTCCATGGCCTGGAGCAGTTGGTAGCTGAACTCGGTGTAGCTGATGCCCTCCTCGGACTCCAGCCGACGGGCGACCGAGTCCTTGGTGAGCATCTTGTTGACCCGGAAGTGCTTGCCGATGTCCCGCAGGAACTCGATCGCGGACAGCCCGGCCGTCCAGTCCAGGTTGTTCACCATCACGGCGGCGTTGTCGCCCTCGAACGAGAGGAACGGCTCGATCTGCGAGCGCAGTCGGGTGACCCAGGCGGCGACCGTCTCCGGGTCGTTCAGCGTGCGCTCTGCGGTCGGGCGGGGGTCGCCGATCTGACCGGTGGCGCCACCGACCAGGGCCAGCGGACGCAGGCCCGCCTGCTGGAGTCGGCGCATGGTGAGCACCTGCACCAGATGCCCGACATGCAGACTGGACGCCGTCGGATCGAAGCCGCAATAGAACGTGACGGGGCCGTCCGCGAGCGCCTTGCGCAAAGCGTCCTCATCGGTGGACTGGGCGAACAGCCCGCGCCACTTCAGCTCGTCGACGATGTCCGTCACGGTTCTCGTGTCTCCTCGAAAGATCTTCTGAGATCTTCTGTGATCTTTTGATCGAATGATCTGCTGGTAGCGGTTCGAACGATCGTCGGGTGGTCGGACGCCACCCGACGGCGAACGAACGTCTACGAGGTTATACGCCCTGGCTGACCGAGCTCATATTGAAATCCGGCACCCGCAGCGGGGGCATCGCCGCGCGGGTGAACCAGTCGCTCCACTCCCTGGGCAGGGTCTTCTCGGTGCGCCCGGCCTCGGCGGCCCGGCCCAGCAGATCGACCGGCGACTCGTTGAACCGGAAGTTGTTCACCTCGCCGGTCACCTCGCCGTTCTCCACCAGGTACACCCCGTCCCGGGTCAGCCCGGTGAGCAGCAGCGTCGCCGGATCGACCTCACGGATGTACCAGAGGCAGGTGAGCAGCAGCCCGCGCTCGGTGGCGGCCACCATCTCCTCCAGGGAGCGGTCCGTACCGCCGTCCAGGATCAGGTTCCCGATGTTCGGCGCCACAGGCAGCCCGGTCAGCGCGGCGCTGTGCCGGCTGGTGGTCAGCCGATGCAGCTCACCCGCGCGCATCCAGTCCGTGGCGCCCAGCGGCAGCCCGTTGTCGAAGACCGATTGATCACCGCCCGACGAGTGAGCGATCATGAACGGCGCGGACTCCAGCCCAGGTTCGCTCGGATCGCTGCGGAGCGTCAGCGGCAGCCCGGCGAGCCGTTCGCCGATCCGGGTCCCGCCCGACTTGGAGAACACCGTCCGGCCCTCGGCCGCGTCCCGGCCCGACGCCGACCACATCTGGTAGATCAGCAGGTCCGCGACCGCGGTCGGCGGCAGCAGCGTCTCGTACCGCCCGGCCGGCAGTTCCACCCGCCGCTCGGCCCAGCCCAGCCGTACGGCCAGCTCCGCGTCCAGCGCCGCCGGGTCGACGTCCTTGAAGTCCCGTGTGGAACGCCCCGCCCACGCCGAGCGGGTGCGGTCGGGCGACTTGGCGTTCAGCTCCAGCGTGCCGGTCGGCTGATCGTGCCGCAGCCGCAGCCCGGTCGACGTGCCGACATAGGTCGACACCAGCTCGTGATTGGCGAAACCGTACAGCTCGCGACCGCCCTCCCGCGCGCGGGCGAACGCCTCGCCCAGCGCGGGTGCGAAGTCGGCGAACACGGCGGACGACGTTTCCGCCGGCGCGTCCGTGAAGTCCGGGCTCGCGGGGACGCCGGTCACCAGTGCCTGGGCGTCCTCGGCCGGACCGGCGCCCCGGGCGGCGGCCTCGGCGGCCCGCACCAGCGGCTCCAGCTCGTCCGCCGTCAGCGCGGCCCGGGATACCACCCCGGAGGCGGTGCCCTCCTTGCCGTCCACGGTCGCGATCACCGTGAGCGTCCGACCGCGGGTGACCCCGTTCGTGGTCAGCGTGTTGCCCGCCCAGCGCAGATTGGCGGTCGAATGCTCGTCCGCGATCACAACACACCCATCGGCGCGCGAAAGCTCAAGAGCGCGCTCGACCATCTCGTACGGCTTGCTGACGGCGGCGCTCATCGCCCGGCCTCCTGGATCGTGGTGAGACTGCGCTGTCCCGGGAGACGGCCCCAGGGACCCCGGCGGAATCCGGTGATGACCCTCATCGGCCCGCCTCCTGCGTGGTGTTGAGGATGTTGACGCCCTTGAAGAGCGCGGACGGGCAGCCGTGCGAGACCGCCGCGACCTGGCCCGGCTGGGCCTTGCCGCAGTTGAAGGCACCGCCCAGGACATAGGTGCCCGGCCCGCCGACGGCCGCCATGGAGCCCCAGAAGTCGGTCGTGGTCGCCTGGTAGGCCACGTCCTTGAGCTGCCCGGTGATCCGGCCGTTCTCGATCCGAAAGAACCGCTGACCGGTGAACTGGAAGTTGTACCGCTGCATATCGATCGACCAGGAACGATCACCGACCACATAGATGCCCCGGTCCACGCTCCCGATCAGATCCTCCGTGGACAGCCCCGCCGGATCGGGCCGGAGCGACACATTGGCCATCCGCTGCACCGGCACATGTCCGGGCGAGTCGGCGAACGCGCATCCATTGGACCGCTCGAACCCGGTCAGCCGGGCGATCCGCCGGTCCAGCTGGTACCCCACCAGGGTGCCGTCCCTGACCAGGTCCCAGGACTGGGCGGCCACTCCCTCATCGTCGTACCCGATCGTCGCCAGCCCGTGTTCCGCCGTGCGGTCACCGGTCACGTTCATCAGGTCCGAGCCGTACCGGAGCTTGCCCAGTTGATCGAACGTGGCGAAGGAGGTCCCGGCGTAGGCCGCCTCGTAGCCGAGCGCGCGATCGAGCTCGGTCGCGTGCCCGATCGATTCATGAATGGTCAGCCACAGGTTCGAAGGATCAACGACCAGATCGTACGATCCCGGCTCGACGCTCGGCGCGCGCATCTTCTCGGCGAGCAGCCCCGGGATCCGCTCCAGTTCCCCGTCCCAGTCCCAGCCGGTCCCGGTCAGATACTCCCAGCCCCGCCCGACCGGCGGCTGGAGCGTGCGCATGGAGTCGAACTCGCCGCTGGAGTCGTCCACCGACACCGCCGTGAGCTGCGGATGCAGCCGCACCCGCTGCTGGGTCGTCACGGTTCCGGCGGTGTCCGCGTAGAACTTGTTCTCGTGCACGGTCAGCAGCGAGGCGTCCACATGGTCGACCCCGTCCGCCGCCAGCAGCCGCCCGCTCCACTCGGCGAGCAGCCCCGCCTTCTCCTCGTCGGGCACATCGAACGGATCGATCTCGTACGAGGAGATCCAGGTCCGGTCGGCGTGAACGGGTTCGTCGGCCAGTTCCACCCGCTCATTCGATCCCGCCGCCGTGATCACTTGAGCGGAGAGCTTCGCCATGGCCACCGCCTGCGCGGCGACCTTCGCGGCGGCGTCCATGGTCAGATCCACGCCCGACGCGAACCCCCAGGTCCCGCCGTGCACCACACGTACCGCGTACCCGAGGTCGGTGGTGTCCGATGACCCGGACGGCCTGCCGTCCCGCAGCCGCCAGGACGCGCTGCGCACCCGTTCCAGCCGGAAGTCGGCATGCTCCGCCCCCAGCGCACGCGCGCGTGCCAGCGCCGCGTCCGCCAGGGCGCGCAGCGGAAGCGCCGTGAAGGCTTCGTCGATGGTATGAGGCACCGGGGGTCTCCCTGCTGTCGTCGCCTGTCGGCTCCGATCATGTCGCGTACGCGGGTGTGCGGACCACACGTTTGCCGCCTCCGCGCGGCGGCGATCTGTAGGGATCCGACAGCGAGCCCCGCGAGCCACTGTCGGTGCCCGAATGCCCGCCCGGCCAGGGCGACCGATAGGTTTCCGGTAAAGCCGCTCGTCGACCCGATGCTCGGGCGGATATGTCAGACCCCTATCGAAAGGGTGATCCGTTGAGCCGCTCGGTTCTCGTCACCGGAGGCAACCGGGGCATCGGCCTCGCCATCGCCCGCGCATTCGCCGACGCCGGCGACAAGGTCGCGATCACATACCGCTCGGGCGAGCCGCCGACCGCCCTCACGGAACTGGGCTGCCTCGCCGTGAAGTGCGACATCACCGACACCGAGCAGGTCGAGCAGGCGTACAAGGAGATCGAGGACGCGCACGGCCCCGTCGAGGTCCTGGTCGCCAACGCCGGCATCACCAAGGACCAGCTGCTGATGCGGATGTCCGAGGAGGACTTCACCTCCGTCGTCGACACCAACCTCACCGGCACCTTCCGGGTCGTCAAGCGCGCCAACCGCGGCATGCTGCGCGCCAAGAAGGGCCGTGTCGTGCTCATCTCGTCGGTGGTCGGTCTGCTCGGCAGCGCTGGTCAGGCCAACTACGCCGCCTCCAAGGCTGCTCTGGTCGGTTTTGCTCGTTCGCTCAGCCGTGAGCTCGGATCGCGCAACATCACGTTCAATGTCGTCGCGCCCGGTTTCGTGGATACCGACATGACCAAGGTGCTCACCGACGAGCAGCGCGCGAACATCGTCAAGCAGGTGCCGCTGGGCCGTTATGCGACGCCCGAGGAGGTTGCCGCGACGGTGCGGTTCCTGGCCTCGGACGACGCCTCGTACATCACTGGAGCCGTCATCCCTGTTGACGGCGGACTGGGAATGGGTCACTGATCACCATGAGCGGAATCCTCGACGGCAAGCGCATTCTGATCACCGGTGTGCTGATGGAGTCCTCCATCGCCTTCCACGCCGCGAAGCTGGCCCAGGAGCAGGGCGCCGAGATCATCCTTACGGCGTTCCCCCGGCCCACCCTGACCGAGCGCATCGCCCGCAAGCTGCCCAAGCCCACCAAGGTCATCGAGCTGGACGTCAGCAATGACGAGCACCTCGCGCGCCTGGCCGACCTGGTCGGCGAGGAGCTGGGCGGCCTCGACGGCATCGTGCACTCCATCGGCTTCGCCCCGCAGGACGCGCTCGGCGGCAACTTCCTCAACACGCCCTTCGAGTCCGTGGCGACCGCCATGCACGTCTCGGCGTTCTCCCTGAAGTCGCTCACCATGGCGTGCCTGCCGCTGATGCAGAACGGCGGCTCGGTCGTCGGCCTCACCTTCGACGCCCAGTACGCCTGGCCGCAGTACGACTGGATGGGCCCCGCCAAGGCCGCCCTGGAGGCCACCAGCCGCTACATGGCGCGGGACCTCGGCAAGCAGAACATCCGCTGCAACCTGATCTCCGCCGGGCCGCTCGCTTCCATGGCCGCCAAGTCCATCCCGGGCTTCAGCGACCTGGCCTCGGTCTGGGACAGCCGCTCCCCGCTGGAGTGGGACCTGAAGGACCCGGAGCCGGCCGGCCGGGGCATCGTCGCCCTGCTCAGCGACTGGTTCCCGAAGACCACCGGCGAGATCATCCACGTCGACGGCGGACTGCACGCCATCGGCGCCTGATCACCACGCCGACACGCCGAGGGCTCGCGTCCCGCACAGCACCACCGGACGCGGGCCCTCGGCGTGTCCGGGCGTGTCCCCCGTTCGGCCCATCCGGCCGGGCGGGACCCGCCCGTAACTGGGCACCCTGAAAGAGGCGTTCACTTCCCGCCTTCCTCCCCAGCACGACCCGGTACGGCCGAGGAGGTCCCCCTTGTGCGCTTCTCCCGCAGCATGGCCTCAGCGACCCTTGCCGCCGCCCTCGTGCTGGCGGCGCCCCTCGCTACCGCGGCCCACGCGCGCGGGGACGCGCAGACCGCCCTGTCCGGCGCCGAGTGCCGCACCCGTGTCGACGGCTCGCACGTGACCGCCTACTGCCACAACCCCTATCCCGAGACCGACCGGCTGCGGCTGCACATCGAGTGCGCGCGCTGGTGGGACCTCGACAGCGACGGCCGGGCCACCGACGCCCGGCCCGCGACGACCGTACGGCTCGCCGGGCGCTGCTGGAAGGAGGTCCGCGCGGCCTGGGTCAGCCACCAGAACCGGGGGAGCTAAACCGCGCGAGGCGGCACAGGAACGGATAGCTCGCGGCCTCCGCGCCCGCCGTATCGGCGTCCCGCGCGCGGATGGCGTCCAGCAGCCGGGTGTGATCCATGTGCGTGTCCGGCGTCAGCACCTCGCCGATGTCCTCGCGCAGCCAGTCCCGCAGCACCTCGCCCAGGTCCGCGTACATCTGCGTCATGGCGTCGTTGTGCGAGGCCGCCACCACGGCCAGGTGGAAGGTCGCGTCGGCGGTCACGAACACTTCCGCGTCCCCGGTGTGCCACGCCTCCTCGCGCCGCTCCAGGAGGGTGTCCAGCTGCTTGAGGTCCTTTTCGGTGCGTCGCTCGGCGGCCAGCCGGGCCGCGGCCGACTCCAGCGTCGAACGCAGCTCGGCGATATGGCGCGGGTCGGCGTCCGCGAACCGGCGGTGCATCACACCCGCCAGCTCACTCGTGGCCACGACCCAGGTGCCGGAGCCCTGGCGGATGTCGAGCAGGCCGTTGTGCGCGAGCGCGCGGACCGCCTCACGGACCGTGTTGCGGGCGACGCCGAGCTGCTCGACCAGCTCCGGCTCGGTCGGAATGCGCGAGCCGACCGGCCACTCACCGGACGTGATCTGGTTCCGCAGCGCGGCGATGACCTGCTCGGACAGGGCCGAGCGACGCGGATGGCTCAGGGGCATGGCACCTCATGGCTCACAAGGGCCGGCGGGATGACGGACGCCGGACAACGGACGAGCAAGGGGACGAGCGAGCAGGGGATGAGTGAGAACGAGCGAGAGCGAACGAAAGCGAGCGAGAGAACGAACAAGGACTGGTCGTACGAACATAGGCGAGCACATCGACAACCAATCATCCCATGATTCTATGATGGAGCCCATGCAGCGCGAGGACACCACCACGACAGCACCCGTCGGCAGTTCGGCCGGTACCGCCCCCGAGGCGCCCGGACGCGGCGGCACGCGCGCGTGGGCGATGCGTCTGCTGGTCGTCGGCATCGTGCTCGCCGCGGTCAACCTCCGCCCCGCGATCACCAGCCTCGGCGCCCTCCTCGAAGAGGTCCGCGACGGCCTCGGCATGAGCGGCAGCGTGGCCGGACTGCTCACCTCGGTCCCGCCGCTCTGCTTCGCGATCTTCGGCGTCATGGCGCCCCGCCTGGCCCGCCGCTTCGGCCCCGGCGCGGTCGTGTGCGCGGGCATGGCCGCGATCACCGCGGGCCTGCTCATACGGCCGTACACGGGCGGTACGGCGGGCTTCCTGGCCGCCAGCGCCCTGGCCCTCATGGGCATCGCCGTGAGCAATGTCCTGATGCCGGTGATCGTCAAGCGCTGGTTCCCGGACCGGGTCGGCTCCATGACCGGCCTGTACTCCATGGCCCTCGCCTTCGGCACGTCCACCGCGGCGGCGGTCACCGTCCCCGTCGCCGGAGCCCTGGGCGGCTGGCAGCCGGGCCTCGCCGTCTGGGCGGCCATCGCGGCCATGGCCGTACTCCCGTGGATCCCGTTCGTACGGAGGTCGGGGGCACCCTCGGAGACCGACACACGCGCGTCGACGGGGACAGGCACGCAGGGGCTGGCGCGGACCGGCACGTATGGGCCGGTGGTGACGGACGCACGCCAGCCGACGGAGACCACTGCGGGACGGTCCCCCAGGACCGGCGCACAGGAGCCGACGCGAACGGCCCCGCCCGGATCGGACGGGCAGCCCGCGCGCGAGGAGCCGCCCGTCCGCCTGCGGATCACCCGCAGCCGTACCGCCTGGGCGCTCGCGGTGTTCTTCGGGCTCCAGGCCACCGCCGCCTACATCACCATGGGCTGGATGGCGCAGATCTTCCGTGACGCGGGCGTCTCCGCCGACACCGCCGGACTGCTGCTCGCCGTGACCATGGTCATGGGCGTGCCCCTCGCCTTCGTCATCCCGCGTCTGGCCACCCGGCTGCCCCACCAGGGCCCCATCGTGCTCGTCCTCGGCGTGTGCGGCCTGGCCGGATACGCTGGCCTGTACTTCGCCCCCGCGGGCGGCGCCTGGGCCTGGGCCGTCCTGCTCGGCATCGCCAACTGCGCCTTCCCGCTGGCCCTGACGATGGTCGGTATGCGCGCGAGGACCGGTACGGGCGTGGCCCAGCTCTCCGCCTTCGCCCAGAGCACGGGGTATCTGATCTCCATCCCGGGCCCGCTCCTGGTCGGCGTCCTCTACCAGCACAGCGGCGGCTGGGGAGTGCCCATCGCCCTGATGGCCGCGCTGATGATCCCGCAGATCCTGGTCGGTCTCCTCGCGGGCCGCGACCGGACGGTGGAGGCGGAGGCGGAGGCCGCGGCGGCGGCACGCTGAGGGGCCGGCGCGAGCGACGGAGCGACGACGCGCGTTCCGCGTTCCGAGCCCTCCATCCCACCGGGCCCCCATCCCACCGATCCCCCCCCATCCCCCGATCCTCACGCCCCCGACCCCCCTGACGACCCCCCGTCACAGGGATGGGAGACTGACCGCATGGTGCTCGACCCGAATCCCCAGAACGGCCAGAAGAAGATGCTGCTCATCTTCGGCTCGTTCTTCGCCATCTTCGTGATCATCGGCATCATCGCGACAATCGTGTCGCCCTGACGGGCCCGTACCCCCGCATCCCGGCGTCCCGGCAGCCCGGCACGTGTCTGGTGGATCGGGTTCACCCTCGTCGCCACGGCGACCGGCACCCGCATGGCTGAGCCCGGCGGCGCCCGATGGTGGGGGTAGCCCCACCATCCCCTAGGGGGTCAGGGTCAGGGTCAAGTGGGTGGATCACCGGATGGGTTGAGGGCCGCGGAGTCCGTACCTTCGAAGTGTGGCCGCGAGCAGCGGACGCTCACCCCTCGAAGACGCGGAGGCACTCATGTCGGCCCCTACGTACACCCGGCCCCACCCGGCCAGCACGGGCCGTACCGTCACCCGTCTGCCCTGGTGGGCCCTCGCCCTGCCGACTCTCGCGTTCGTCACGCTGCTCGCGCTGATACTCAACCCCGCCGACGCCCACGCGGCCGGTGGCGAGCCCGCCATCACCCACATCCTGGACGCGATCCGGCAGCTGATCGCCCGCTGACCGAAGGAGGCGGCACCGCGTGCCCTCCCCACCCCGCCGCAGCCCTCGGAAACCGGGCGAATCCCCAAGTCAACTACCTGCGCCCCATGGCGTGTTTCATGCGAAGCTGGGGCCATGAGCGTCGCAGAACCCCGCAGGATTGTCCTCTTCCGGCATGCGAAAGCCGACTGGCCCCAGGTGAACGACCATGAGCGTCCGCTCGCCGAGCGAGGCCGTCTCGACGCCGCCGAAGCCGGGCGCAGACTCACCGACACGGGCATCGCCTTCGATCTGGCCCTGTGCTCCACGGCGACCCGGACCCGCGAGACCTGGAAGCTCGCCGTCCAGGAGTTCCCGCACCGGCCGAAGACCGTCTACGAGGAGCGCATCTACGAGGCCGCTCCCGGCGATCTGATCGCGCTGCTCAACGAGACACCCGACGACGTCCGCAACATTCTGTTGATCGGCCACAACCCCGGCGTCCAGGCCCTGGCCGAGGTCCTCGCCGGCACCGCCGAGGCCGAGCCCCGTGAGCGGATGAGCCGCCGGGGCTTCCCGGCCGCCGCCTTCGCCGTCCTGACGACGGACAGCCCCTGGAAGAACCTGGAGCCGGGCGCCGCGGCACTGGCCGACTTCTGGGCCCCGTCCGAGTGAGAACCGCGTAGCACACCCCGGAGAAGCCCAGCACCGGACCAGAACAACACCGGACCAGACCAGCACAGGAACAGAACAACACCATCGAAAGGCCACGACCGGAACGCCAGAGCAGTACGACGCCGTACGAGCAGATCAGAAAGGGCTCGGCATCAGACGATGCCGAGCCCCCTCACCACCACCAACATCCACCACCAGCGTCCGGAAGCCCCCGAAGCGCAGACGCCGGACACCTGCAAAGCCCCCTCAGGGCACCCGCACGCGGCACCCGCCACACGGCAACCCTGCGCGCGGCACCCACACGCCACCCCGGAGGGGCCCGTCACTCCTCGTCGTGCGTATCCGCCGCCTCGACCTCTTCCCGGGTCACCCCGAGCAGGTACAGCACGGTGTCCAGGAACGGCACGTTCACCGCCGTGTGCGCGGCCTCCCGTACCACCGGCTTGGCGTTGAAGGCGACCCCCAGCCCGGCCGCGTTCAGCATGTCCAGGTCATTCGCACCGTCGCCGATGGCGACCGTCTGCGACAGCGGTACGCCCGCCTCCGCCGCGAAACGCCGGAGCAACCGCGCCTTGCCCGCCCGGTCCACGATCTCGCCGGTGACCCGGCCGGTGAGCTTGCCGTCGACGATCTCCAGCGTGTTGGCCTGCGCGAAGTCCAGCCCCAGCCGCTCCTTGAGATCATCGGTGACCTGGGTGAACCCGCCGGACACCACCCCGACTTGATAGCCGAGCCGCTTCAGCGTACGGATCAGGGTCCGCGCGCCCGGCGTCAGCCGCACCTCGCTGCGCACCTTCTCCACCACCGAGGCGTCCAGCCCTGCGAGCAGCGCCACGCGCGCGTGCAGCGACTGTTCGAAATCCAGTTCCCCGCGCATGGCCGCCGCGGTCACCTCGGCGACCTTGTCCTCGCACCCGGCGTGCGCGGCGAACAGTTCGATCACCTCGTCCTGGATGAGCGTGGAGTCCACGTCCATCACCACCAGCCGCTGGGCCCGCCGGTGCAGCCCGGCCGCGACGACCGCGATGTCGACCCCGAGTGCGGCGGCGCCGGTGGCCAGCGAGGTGCGCAGCGCCTCCGTCCCGACCCCCGACACCGCGAACTCCACGGCGGTCACCGGGTACTTGGCCAGCCGGAAGATGCGGTCGATGTTGCCGCCGGCCGCGGTGATCCGCGCGGCGATGGCCGCGGTTGCCTCGGCGGTCAGCGGATGACCGAGCACGGTCACCAGGGAGCGGCCCAGCCCACGTGGCCGGTTGTCGCCGGTCCCGGAGATGATCTCCGCCTGCAGCTTCATCGATTCTGCCCAGCTGTGGACGGTCGCCCGCAGTTCGCCCGCCAGCCCCTGGGGCGGCTCGGTGACGAGCGCGCACAGCGTGATCCGGCCACGGGTGACGACCTGCTCGATGTCGACCACGTCGACCGAGAAGGCGGCGAGGGTGTCGAAGAGCCCGGCCGTGATGCCCGGCCGGTCCTTGCCGAAGATCTTGACCAGGAGGGTGGGGAAGTCTGAGGTCTGCGAAGGGCTCATGGTGCCTCCACCGTATCCGGCACCCAGTGCCTACCGCCTCCGTGGTCCGTCTGGCGGACACGGAACAATGGATGTCCGGTCGGTGTCGTACACCCGAAAAATCACCTCTGGTACGAGGTGCGCACGAGGTCCGTACGAGGTGCCCATCAGGCGCGTGCCAGGTGCCTACCAGGTGCGTACGAGGCTCAGTGGCGGCCCTTCGGCCGACCGGGCGGCGGAGGCGGTCCGTCCTCCGGCGAGGTCGGCGGCGGCAGGTGTGGCGGGGGAGGGGGCGGTACGACGGGTCCGGCCTCGGTGGGTGCCTCGTGGACTCGGTCGGCCGACCAGGCCCCTTCAGCCAGCCCGGTCTCTTCGGTCGCCCCCGTTCCTTCGGCCGCCCTCGTTCCTTCGGCCGCCCTCGTTCCTTCAGTCGGCCTGGCCCCGCCCGCCGCCCCGGCCCCGTACACCCACCCCACCCCAGGCACTGGTCCGCCGCCAGGCTCAGGCCAGCCCGACCGCCCCGGCTCCTGCCCCTCACCCCGCCCTTTCGAACCCGGGCGGCCCCCTTCACCCCGCACGTCTTCCACCGCCCGCAGATAAGGATTCGTCGCCGTGTTGGGCGGCCGATACGGCACCTGAGGCGCGTATGGCCCTGCTGCCTCCGTCACCCCAGGTGCGTACGGCGCTTCCGCCTTCGCCGCCACCCCCGTCACGTCACCGAGTGCCACCCCAGCCCCCGTCCCCACCCCCGTCCCCTCTTCCGGCACCTGCCCTTCCACCCGCACTGTCCCCACCCCCTCCACCCCCACAGCCCGCCGCCCCGCAGCCCCCGTACCCCACGCCAACAGCGCCCCCAGAACCCCGGCCCCGACCCCCCACACCGCGCCCAGCGCCACCCCCGCCCCAAGATGCCCCCGCAGTTCGATCCCGGCGCCGAAGGCGTCGACCCCGAGCACCGACAGCGAGGCGTCCACCGAGACACCCGCCAGCCGCCCGAGCAACGGCACCGCCACCGCCGTAGCAACCCCCAAAGGCACCGCACACCGCCGAACAAACCCCAGAACACCACCCCGGCCCCCACCCCCGCCCTCACCTCCACCCGCAAACCCCACCCCCTCCACCCTCTCCACCTTCCCCACCGGCGTCCGCACCCCCGTCCACACCCCCGCCAGCAGCATCAGCACCCCCACCCCGACCGCCAGCAACCACACCCGCCCGTCCAGTTCCGCCAGTCGGCCGACCGTGACGGGACCGTCCGCCCCGGCCAGCAGCTCGTCCAGCGGATCCGGCAGGAACCGGGTCAACGGGCCGGTCGCCTCACCCTCGTACGGCACGAAGAGGCCGATCGGGACGCCGAGCCAGACCCCGTTCGGCGCGCCCAGCAGCGCCGCGCCGACGATCCGCCGGGGATGGTCGTCGCCGATCGCCGCGTACCCCGCCGCCGCGAGCCCCGCAGCGACCGCCACCAGCAACACCGCGACCAGCGACGACACCGCGGGCCGCACCACCCGGTGGACAAAGGCGAGCCCGCGCGGCAGCGGGGTCCGACGCGAGGCCAGCAGCGCGATCAACAGCACACCCAGCACCCAGCACAGCCCGCCGAGCAGCGTCGGCACGGTGTCCACGGTGAACCCGACCGCCGCCTTCGCGTCGATCAGATCGCCGACCCGGTCCGGCAGCAGCCCACCGATGTCGCCCACGTCCCCGAGCCCGGGAATCTCAATCCCACCGACATCCCCACCGCCCCCACCACCGTCACTCCCACTCCCACTCCCACCCTCACCACCACCCCCGCCCCACCCCGGCCCCCCACCCAGACCAAGCGCACCCCCATCGATCGTGATCACATCGTCCCCCGCCCAGGCCAGCCCACCGAGCGCCGCCTCGAACAGCACCACGACCGCGCCCGCCCGCGCGAGGAGTTCGCCCAGCGACAGCGACACCACACCCCCCGAGGCCCGCCCGGATTCCGAGGCCCGCCCAGCCCCCGAGGCCCGCCCGGCCCGCGAACACTGCCCGGCCCGCGAAGACGGCCAGGACCGCGATGAGTGCCCAGACCGCGAAGACCGCGAAGACCGCGAAGACTGCGAAGACTGCGAAGACTGCGAAGCCCGCGAAGTCTGCGAAGCAACCCGCAGAGACCGCAGGAAAATCCAGGACAAAAGGAGCGCACCGACCAGACTGACGCCCAATGGCGTGATCTCGATGGCCGTCGACGCCTCCGCGCCCACCAGACCGAACGCGGACATGTCTCCCGACGGACTCACCGAACCGCCCGCCCCGAGCGCCACGACCGCCGCGGTCATCGGCCCGAGCGAGCCGGCCGCGTCCGCCGTGTCCGCCTCCAGCAGATGCAACCCGAGCGCCGCCGTGCCCGTCATCGCGATCAACGCCCAGCTCACAGCCGCGGCAGCGGACAGCAGTACGTCGATCCACGGCACCGGCCGAGCGCGCCGTACGGTCTTCATACTCATCGCAGACCCCCCGATCCGCGGCGCGGCGCAGTGCCGCACACGTCCCCCTCGCCTGGAATACCACTCTCCGAGCGGGTTTCAACCCCTGCGACGACAAAGCCTCGGCACGGGTCCGGGCGCTGTTACAAGGTCCGGACAGGGCCCGTACAAGGCCCGACTTTCGGTCAAGGGGCCGCTCCTGAAATAGTTCCACCCGATGTTCGACATCCCTAGACTCCCTGTGCATGGGGGAAAAATCGGGGGACAACTCAGTGGGGCATGGAGTGCCGGAACTCGTACTGGAAACAAACGGACGGACCTGGACGCTCGACCCGTCCAGGCCCTACACACTCGGGCGCGATCCGCAAGGGGACGTCGTGTTCGACGACGCCAGGGTCTCCTGGCGGCACGCCACGGTCAGTTTCAACGGCCGTAGTTGGGTCATCGAGGACCACGGCAGCACCAACGGCACCTTTGTGCGGGGACAGCGGATCCAGCAGCTGGAGATCGGTCCCGGCTCGTCGGTGCATCTGGGCAACGCGACCGACGGCCCGCAGCTCAAGCTCTCGGGCGGCGCCGGAGGGACCCAGCCGGAGCAGCCGCAGCAATCGCAGCAGCCATACGCGGCCCAGGGCGCGCAAGGTGCGCAAGGCGCCCAGGGCCTGCACGGCGGGCCGAGCCCGGCCCAGACAGCCAACCCCGGCTGGACCCAGCAGCCCCCCCAGGCCCAAGCGGGACAAGCCGCCCAGCCCGCCCAGGCAGGCCACGCCGCCCAGCAGGCCCACCCCGGCTGGCAGCAACACGCCCCCCAGCTCCCCCACCAACACCAGTCCCACGCCGTGCAAGGCCAAGACCTGGGCCAAGGCCACGGCCAAGACCTCGGCCACGGCTACGCCCAAGGCCAGGGCCAGGGCCACAACCCCACCCCCCAGACACCCAGAGGACCCGGCGGCCCCGGAGGACCCGGCGGCGCCAGCGGTCCCGGCGTATCCACCGGCCCCACCGGCCCCACAAACCCCTCCCCACCCCACGGCGACCGCAGCCCCACCACCTTCCACCAGTTCTCCCTCGGCCGGGTCATGCGCATAGGCCGTGCCCTGGACAACGACCTGGTCGTCTCCGACCTCCAGGTCTCGCGCCATCACGCGGAGTTCCACTCCACGCCCGACGGCCGGATGGAGATCCGCGACCTCGGCTCGCACAACGGCACGTACGTCAACGGCCAGCCGATCACTAAGGGCGGCTCGCAGCTGCTCGGCCCGACCGACATCGTCGGTGTCGGCCACTCCACGTTCCGGATCGTCGGCGACCGCCTGGAGGAGTTCGTCGACACCGGCGAGGTGTCCTTCTCCGCGCGCCATCTCACCGTCACGGTCGACGGCGGGAAGCAGATCCTCAAGGACGTCTCCTTCGCCGTCCCGGAGAAGTCGCTGATCGCGGTCATCGGACCGTCCGGTTCCGGAAAGTCGACGCTGCTCAAGGCGCTGACCGGATACCGTCCCGCCAATCAGGGCGAGGTCCTGTACGACAACAGGAACCTCTACAAGCAGTTCGCCGAACTCCGCCAGCGCATCGGTCTGGTCCCGCAGGACGACATCCTGCACAAGGAACTGACCGTGAAGAAGGCTCTCAAGTACGCCGCCAAGCTCCGCTTCCCCGCCGACACCACCGGCCGGGAGCGCGAGGCGCGGATCGACGAGGTGCTGCGCGAGCTGAAGCTCGACATCCACAAGCACAAGAAGGTCACCTCCCTGTCCGGCGGCCAGCGCAAGCGGGTCTCCGTGGCCCTGGAACTGCTGACCAAGCCGTCACTGATCTTCCTGGACGAGCCGACCTCCGGCCTCGACCCGGGCATGGACCGCGATGTGATGCAGTTGCTGCGCGGCCTCGCCGACGACGGCCGCACGGTCCTGGTCGTCACCCACTCGGTGGCCGAGCTGGCCCTGTGCGACAAGCTCCTGGTGATGGCCCCGGGCGGCGCGGTCGCCTACTTCGGCCCGCCCGAGGAGGCGCTGAACTTCTTCGGTTACGACACCTGGGCCGATGTCTTCTCCGCTTTCGAGAACTACCGCGACTACGACTGGGCCGGCCGCTGGAAGGGCTCGCAGCACTACCAGATGTACGCCGCGGACATCGACGCCGTCGCCCCGCAGGCCGTACAGATGCCCGCCATGCCCGCGATGCAGGCCATCAAGCCGCCGAAGCCGCAGGGCTGGATGTCGCAGTGGATCACCCTGGTCCGCCGCTACACCTCGGTGATCGTCTCCGACAAGGGCTTCCTCGCCCTGATGGTGATCCTCCCGGCCGTGCTCGGCGCGGTCAGCCTGCTGATCGACCCGGACAAGGGCCTGCTGCCCAACCCGGCGAACGCACAGGGCCGCATCACCCCCAACGGCACGGCGACCACGGTCCTGCTGATCCTCGCCGTCGGCGCCACCTTCGCGGGCGCGGCGAACTCGGTCCGTGAACTGATCAAGGAACGCGTGATCTACGAGCGGGAGCGCGCAACCGGCCTGTCCCGCTCGGCGTATCTGATGTCGAAGGTGTTCGTGCTCGGCACGATCACCATGCTCCAGGGCCTGCTGGTCGGCGTGATCGGCTTCTCCAGCCGGGAGATCCCCGAGGAGGGCCTGGTCCTGGGCGGCATGACGCTCATCGAGCTGTCGCTGCCGATCATGGCGCTGGGCTTCACCTCGATGATGTTCGGTCTGATCATCTCGTCCCTGGTGAAGACCGCCGAGAAGACCATGCCCCTGCTGGTGATGTTCGCGATCATCCAGGTGGTCTTCACGGGCTGTCTGTTCGCCCTGAACGGCACGGTCGGCGTCAACCAGTTCTCCTACCTGATGCCGTCCCGCTGGGCGGTGGGCGCGGCCGGTGCCACGCTGGACTTCAACCGGATCAGCCCGCCCGAGGACGGCGGCGCGAACGACCCGCTCTGGGAGCACACCGCCGGCGCCTGGACCCTGGACATGGCCGCGCTGATCGTCCTGGGCGTGATCTGCGGCATCTTCGTGGCCCGCTTCCTGCGCCGCCACGAGCCCGAGGTCATGCGCAAGTAACCGCGCCCACCCGCCGCCGACGCGCGGCAACCCGTACAGCTGGGCGGCACCCCGCACAAGGGGTGCCGCCCATCGGCATCACAGCCACCGCCCAGGCGGCAGCCCGAAACCGCTGTCAGCCCGCAACCGGCATCAGCCCGCCACCAGCGTCAGTACGCCCCGTTCACATTGTCGATCGAGCCGTACTTGTCGGCCGCGTAGTTCGCGGCGGCGACGATGTTGGCGATCGGGTCGTAGATGTTCTTCGGCGTACCGGAGACGTGGTACGCGGCGAAGGTCGGCGGGATCACCTGGAGCAGCCCCTTGGAGGGCACGCCGTTGATGGCGTTGATGTCCCAGTTGTTGATCGCGTTCGGGTTGCCGGAGGACTCTCGCATGATGTTGCGGTGCAGCCCGTGGTAGCTGCCGGGGATGCCCTTGGACTCCATGACGTCCAGCGACTCCCGGATCCACCCGTCGAGGTTGTTCGGGTACGACGGGGCGGCCGGCTTGCTCTGCGGGCGCTCGGCGGAGCGGCTCGCCTGCTGCTCGGCACGGCGCTCGGCGGCGGCCTTCGCCGCGGCCCGCAGCTTCGCCTCGGCCTTGGCCTTGGCCGCCTCGGCGGCGGTCTGCTTCTGCGCGACGGCGTCCCGGGCGGCCTGCTTCTTCGCCTCGATGGCCTCGATCTTGACGCTGGCACCGGCGAGCTGGTCGGTGATGCTGGCCTTGACGTCCTTGATCGGCTCGGAGCTGTAGCTGATCTGCGGAGCGGCGGCGGCAGCAGCGCCGGGGGTGGCGGTGGTGGCGGTCTCGCCGTTCGCGGGGACCACGGTGAACGCCAGGGTGGCCGCGCTGAGCGCGCCGACACCGGCGAGGGCGGCCTTGCGCTGCCGGGGCAGCGCCCGCCCACGGGCGGCGGCACCGGACAGCCCGGACAGGCCGTTCCGGAGGGTGGCACCGGTCCGAGCGGCAAGACCGGAAAGCTCAATGTTCTTCGGCATGGCGAGGGGACCTCTTCGAGTAGCGGGGGCCGCTCAACATCCGCCGAGACAGGGGACTGTCCGCGAGAAAGCCGCGGAACGAGACCCGCGGCGCTGAGCGACGGCAGCCATTCTTAGCGGTCGCAAAATTGCCTGGCAAAGGTGTGACGTACGAAGCCGGGTAGTGGACCCGGGAAGTGCAAAACGGGACAGACTGGGCTGTCTGTCCCGTTCACATGGAGGGTCTTGATCTCCTACTCACCTTCGTACGTGATGTGCGCGATATGTGCGGGCTCACATCAACGGAGGGGGAACCTCACCAACAGTTGCCGGAGCAACTCTCAGAGTGAGGGCCCTCCTCCGGAAGGAGGAGATGCACGTCTCCGAACTCGTGCCAGAGGTAGCGCCCGCGCAGCGCCGCCTCGTACCCGCGGTCGACCGCCGCCCGCCCCGCGACCGCCGCCAGCATCAGCAGATGCGACGCCTGCGGCTCGTGCAGCCCGGTCAGGAGCCCGTCCACGGCCCGTACGCCCCGCTCCGGGGTCACCACCAGGTCCGTCCACCCGGCCGCCGCCCGTACCGCCCCCGAGGGCCCCACCGCCGATTCCAGGGCCCGTATCGCCGTCGTCCCCACCGCGATCACCCGCCCGTCACCCGCCCGCACGGCGTTGACCAGCCGCGCGGACGCCTCCGGCACCGCGAACCGCTCCGGGTACGGCGGCTCGTGCGCCTCCGCCGACGCCACCCCCGTGTCCAGCCTGACCGGCGCGAACTGCACCCCCCGGCTCACCAGCTCCGCCACCAGCCGCGCCGTGAAGGGCCGCGCCGCGCTCGGCATCTCCGCACTGCCGCTCCCGTCCGCCGACGGCAGCGCGAACACCGTCTGGTACGCCGACAGCGGCTGATCCCGTTCCGTATAGGAGTAACGAATCGCCCGCCCGTGCTCCCGCAGCAGCCCCGGCACATCCGGCTCCGACACCCGCGCCCACCACAGCCGCCGCCCCACCGCGCCGACCGGCTCCTCCAGCACCGGCCGCGAGCCCCCCGCCCCCGCGCCGACCGCCTCCTCCACCACCGGCCGCGAGCCCGCCATCCCCACGCCCACCACCCCCGAGCCGACCACCCCCGAGCCGACCACCCCCGAGCCGACCACCCCCGAGCCGACCACCCCCGAGCCCACCATCCCCCCACCCACCGGCTCCTCCAACACCAGCCCCGCACCCCCGGGCAGCCCCACCACCGCCCCCTCCGGACCGCCCGCCCGCGCGCGCGTAGTGCCCCTCCCGTCCGGCTCGCGCAGCTCCACCGACCACCGCCCGTCGTCCCCGCGGGTCGAGAAATGCACCACCACGCGCGCGTGCCCGAGCGTCCCGTCCACCGCCGCGGTCAGCGTCGGCGAGGTGTTCACCACCAGCAGGTCCCCGGCCCGCAGCAGCCGCGGCAGCTCGGCGAAGACGTGATGGGCCACCTCCGTCCCCCGCGACACCAGCAGCCGCACCGCGTCCCGCCCCAGCCCCGGCCCCCGCTGCTCGGCCGGCACCCGCGCGGACAGCTCCTCCGGGACCCGCAGGGCCGGGGTCACCGCACACCCTCCAGCAGCGACGGCGCGCAGTAGCGCCCGCTCGGTGGCCGCTCGTCCAGCAGCCGCAGAAACGCCGGCACCACACTCCCCGGCACCGGCCGCGGATCCCCGTCCTCCGGTACGGCGGCGGCATACAGGTCCGTCGCCATGTCCCCGGGATCCACCGCCCAGACCCGCAGCCCCGGCTCCTCGGCCCCCAGCACCGCCGCCAGCTGGTCCAGCGCCGCCTTGGACGCCCCGTAGCCGCCCCAGGTCTCGTACGCCTCCGCCGCCGCGTCCGAGCTGATCGCGATCACCGTGCCCGCGCCCGACACCCGCAGCAGCGGCAGCGCCTCCTGCACCAGCCCCAGCGCCGCCACCGCGTTGACCTCCAGCGCCCGCCGCAGCCCCGCCAGCGGCAGCTCCTCCAGCCGCACCAGGGGCTCGGTGCCCAGCGCGCTGGCATTGCTCACCAGCAGATCCACCCCGCCCATCCGCCAGGCCGCCGCCACCAGCGCCGCCCGGTGCCCCTCGTCCGTCACATCCCCGGCGAGGGCCACCACCCGCGTGCCGTGCGCCCCGAGCGCCTGAGCCGTCCCCTCCAGCACCTCCGCGGTACGGGCGTCCAGCACCAGGTCCCAGCCCCGCGCCGCCAGCGCCTCGGCCAGCGCCCGCCCCAGCCCCTTCGACGCCCCCGTGATGATCGCAACCGGCATGGCCCACGTCTCCTCGTTCTCGGCCGCCGCACGCTCCGGCGGTACGGCCCCACCGTAGGAACGCCCCCACGCCCACCGCCTCGGCCGCGGGCCGCAACCCGAGGGGTCCCTTCGCCCTACGCCGCCGATCCTGGGTCCCCGGTCCTAGGTCCCGAGGCCCAGACCAGGGCCGACGCCGGCCCGATCCCGTTGTCGGTGCCCGCCGGTACCGTGAGGTCATGAGTCAAGGCCCCCGGTCCGGCCTCGCCGCGGTCAGCGCCGCGCTGCTGGCCATGAGCAGGCACCTGGAGGTGCACGACGTCCTCAAGACGATCGTCGCCTCCGCCCGAGAGCTGCTCGACGCCGAGTACGCGGCCCTGGGCGTCCCCGACGACCACGGGGGCTTCGCCCAGTTCGTCGTCGACGGCGTCAGCGACGACCAGTGGAAGGCCATCGGCCCCCTCCCGCGCCAGCACGGCATCCTCGCCGCCATGCTCCACGACGCCACCCCGCAGCGCCTGGCCGATGTGCGCAAGGACCCCCGCTTCGGCGGCTGGCCCAGCGCCCACCCCGAGCTGGCCGACTTCCTGGGCCTGCCCATCCGCGACGGCGACGAGATCATCGGCGCCCTGTTCCTCGCCAACAAGAACTGCCCCCGCCCCGACGGCGGCTGCGGCTTCACCGCCGACGACGAGGAACTGCTCGCGATCCTCGCCCAGCACGCCGCCATCGCCCTCACCAACGCCCGCCTCTACGAGCGCAGCCGCGAACTGACCATCGCCGAGGAGCGCTCCCGCCTCGCCCATGAACTGCACGACGCCGTCAGCCAGAAGCTGTTCTCCCTGCGCCTGACCGCCCAGGCCGCCACCGCCCTGGTCGACCGCGACCCGGCCCGCGCCAAGGACGAACTGCACCAGGTCGCCGCCCTCGCCGCCGAGGCCGCCGACGAACTGCGCGCCGCCGTCGTGGAACTGCGCCCGGCGGCCCTGGACGAGGACGGCCTCGTCGCCACCCTGCGCACCCAGATCCAGGTCCTCGACCGCGCCCACAGCGCCCGGGTGACCTTCAGCGCGCGCGGGATGCGCGCCCTGCCCGCCGCCCAGGAGGAGGCCGTCCTGCGCGTCGCCCAGGAGGCCCTGCACAACGCGCTCCGGCACTCCGGGGCGGTCCGCGTCGAGGTCGTCCTGGAGCGCCAGGGCCCCGGCGCCGTCCTGCGCGTCCGCGACGACGGCGGCGGCTTCGACCCGCGTACGGTCCGCCGCGCGGGCCGGCATCTGGGCCTGGTCTCCATGCGCGACCGCGCGAGCGGCGTCGGCGGCCGGCTCAGCGTGCAATCGGCGCCCGGCACGGGCACCACGATCGAGATGGAGGTCCCCGGTGGCTGACGCAATCAGGGTGCTGCTCGTCGACGACCACCAGGTGGTCCGCCGGGGACTGCGCACCTTCCTGGAGGTACAGGACGACATCGAGGTCGTCGGCGAGGCCGCCGACGGCGCCGAGGGCGTCGCCCGCGCGGAGGAGCTGCGCCCCGACATCGTCCTGATGGACGTCAAGATGCCCGGCATGGACGGCGTCGAGGCACTGCGCAAGCTCCGCGAACTGGGCCACCCCGCGCGCGTGCTGATCGTCACCAGCTTCACCGAGCAGCGCACGGTCGTCCCGGCCCTGCGCGCGGGCGCCGCCGGATATGTCTACAAGGACGTCGACCCCGACGCCCTGGCCGGCGCCATCCGCTCGGTGCACGCCGGGCACGTCCTGCTCCAGCCCGAGGTGGCCGACGCCCTCATCTGCCAGGAGGAGTCCACCACCGGGCAGGGCCGAGGCGGCTCCCTCACCGACCGGGAGCGCGAGGTGCTCGCGCTGATCGCCGACGGCCGCTCCAACCGCGAGATCGCCCGCGCCCTCGTCCTCTCCGAGAAGACCGTCAAGACGCATGTCTCGAACATCCTGATGAAACTCGACCTGGCGGACCGCACCCAGGCCGCGCTGTGGGCCGTACGTCATGGTGTGACCGGATGACGACCGATTCACGATCGGCCCGTAACCGCTCCGTGCGGTAATTCGGAAGGTTCCCTTCCGGGGTGAGATTCATACCGTCGTGGGAATGTCCCCCGGATGGCGCATCCTCCACGGCGCCCGGCCGTTCTCCATGCGTGCCACGGCGACTGCCGTGGCGAGCGCGAGGAGGACTTGAGAAGTGAAGAACCTGAAGAAGGCAGCGGCCGTGACGATGATGGCCGGCGGGCTCGTGGCCGCCGGGGCCGGCCTGGCCTCCGCCACCAACGGCTCGCTGGCGACCGGTCAGGCCGAAGCCTCTCCGGGTGCCGTGTCCGGCAATGTCATCCAGGTCCCCGTCGAGGTCCCGGTCAACGCCGTCGGCAACAGCGTCAACGTCATCGGCGTGCTGAACCCGGCCTTCGGCAACCTCGGTGTGAACCACTGAGTGTCGTCGTAGCACAGCAGTGACCTCCGGCCTCCCGGGCGCTCTCCGGGAGGCCGGTCCGTTTGTCCGTCCAGCGACTTGTCGGCCCAGTGACTTGTCCGCCCATTGCTTTGTCGGCCCATTGATCCGAACGGGCCCTTCGACCGGCCCGACCGTGCCGTGCCGCGCGCCTCAGCGTTGACCAGCGCACGACCCGCGCCCGGGTCGGACACGCAACAGCAGGAGGAAACGCTTCTCATGAACATCGCCAAGAAGGCCGCCCTGGCCCTCACCGTCACCGGTATCGCCGTCGGCGCCTCCGCGGGCGCGGCGGTCGCCGACGCGGGCGCCCAGGGCGTGGCCGCCAAGTCCCCGGGCGTCGTCTCGGGCAACACGATCCAGGTCCCGGTGCACGTCCCGGTCAACGTCGTCGGCAACACCATCAACGTCGTCGGCCTGCTGAACCCGGCCTTCGGCAACCAGGCCGCCAACGGCTGACACACCGCGGCGCCGGAGGGGCCCCCGAGTCAATGACGACTCGGGGGCCCTTCCTCATGGCCCCCCACCACGGGCCCGTCCGGCACCTGAGGACGAGGCCGCAACGGACGCCCGTGCGCGCACCCCCCGCCACCGGCAACCCGAGCCCCGAGCACCCCCTCACCGCACCCTCCTCACCGCACCCCCTTCTCCCGCTCCTCCACCACGGAGTTGTACGCCGCCACCAGCGCCCGCCGCGCCACCCGCTCCACCGGCCGCAGCGCCGCCCCCCGCGCCGCCAGCTCCGACGCGCTCACCGCCCCCGTACCCGCACCCCCGTCCCCGTTCTCGTACGCCACGGAGACCAGCAGCCCCACCCGCTGCGCCAGCTCCAGCACCCGCACCGCCCGTGGCGGGTACCCCGGCGCCAGCACCTCCCGCCCCCGCTCGGCCCGCGCCCGGTACGCCTCGATCGCCGCCTCCGCCACCGGCCCCGACGCCGTCAGATCCAGCCGCGTCAGCACCTCGGTCGCCTCCCGCAGCGCCTCCGCCAGCTCCCGCTCCGCCTCCCCCAGCGAGGGCACGTCCGCGGGCGGCGCCTCCCGTACCGCCAGGCAGTGCCAGACGACCTCCACATGCACATCGCCCTCGGGCCCGGCCTCCGTCACCTCCGGCACCAGACCGAACGCGGCACCGTGGCAGATCACTGCCTCCTCGGCGTCCAGCGCCCGCGCGTTGAACTCCGGCGGCCCGCTCAGCCCCAGCGGGTGACCGGGCGCGGGCAACGCGATCCGCAGCCCGCCCGCCCCGAGCGAGCGCAGCCGCCCCAGCGCCAGCGTCAGCCCGACCGGCGCGGACTCCCCGGGCAGCCCGGCCACCCGGTGCACGGCGTCCTCCCCGACGATGGCCAGCACGGCGTCATCCGGCGAAACAAGTCCGGCAAGAAGGGCATTTCCCCAAGCGGCGAGGCGTCCAGAGCGCGGTTCCGAGAGCATGTGTCCAGCCTAAGGACCGGACCGATGGAATGGACCGGGCGGCCGGTGGCGTAGATTTCGTGGAGGGCCTGTCCCACCGGCGTGGCGGGCCCGAGCCAAGGCGTACGCGACTGCCGAGTCCGGCCACACAGCAAGGGGAGACAACGCGCTCATGAGCGATGTTCTGGAGCTTGAGGACGTAACCGTCATCCGCGAGGGCCGGGCTCTGGTGGACGACGTCTCCTGGTCCGTCAAGGAGGGCGAGCGCTGGGTCATCCTCGGCCCCAACGGTGCCGGCAAGACCACCCTCCTCAACATCGCCTCCAGCTACCTCTTCCCCAGCAAGGGCACCGCCACCATCCTCGGCGACACCCTCGGCAAGGTCGACGTCTTCGACCTGCGCCCCCGCATCGGCATGGCCGGCATCGCCCTCGCCGAGAAGCTCCCCAAGAGCCAGACCGTCTTCCAGACCGTCCTGACCGCCGCGTACGGCATGACCGCCACCTGGCACGAGGACTACGACGAGGTCGACGAGCAGCGCGCCCGCGCCTTCCTCGACCGGCTCGGCATGTCCGACTACCTCGACCGGAAGTTCGGCACCCTCTCCGAGGGCGAGCGCAAGCGCACCCTGATCGCCCGCGCCCTGATGACCGACCCCGAACTGCTCCTGCTGGACGAGCCCGCCGCCGGGCTCGACCTCGGTGGCCGCGAGGATCTGGTCCGCCGTCTCGGCCGGCTCGCCCGCGACCCGATCGCCCCCTCCATGATCATGGTCACCCACCATGTCGAGGAGATCGCCCCCGGCTTCACCCATGTCCTGATGATCCGCCAGGGCAAGGTCCTCGCCGCCGGCCCGCTGGAGCTGGAACTCACCTCCCGCAACCTCTCCCTCTGCTTCGGCCTCCCGCTCGTCGTGGAGCAGGTCGGCGACCGCTGGACGGCCCAGGGCCTGCCCCTGTCCTGATCCTCCCCACCCCGGCGCCGGAAACGACCCCGAGCCGGCCCCGAGCCAACCCTGAATCACCCCCGACCTCTCACCCCTCACCCGCCCCATACCCCTTGAACTCCCTTGGGATCAGGGCTGACAGCCCCTTTTGCACCCTGTCCGCGAACCGGCCCGCAGCCATACCATTGACCATGTGAACGACATCGACGCATGGGTGTGGTGGCTCATCGGCGCGGCGGCACTCGGCATCCCGCTCGTGGTGACCACGATGCCGGAGTTCGGGATGTTCGCCATAGGCGCCCTCGCGGCAGCCGGAGTGGCAGGGCTCGGCGGCGGTGTCGTCGCACAGGTCCTGGTCTTCGTCATCGTCTCGGTCGCCCTGGTCGCCGTCGTCCGGCCCATCGCGGCCCGGCACCGCCGGGCCAGCCCCCAACTGGCCACCGGAATCGACGCGCTGAAGGGCAGACAGGCCGTCGTCCTGGAGCGGGTCGACGGCTCGGGCGGCGGCCGGATCAAACTCGCCGGCGAGATCTGGTCGGCCCGCGCGCTGGACACCGACCGCAGCTACGAGGCGGGCCAGCAGGTGGACGTCGTCGACATCGAAGGAGCCACGGCGATCGTCATCTGACCCGCGCGGGAATCAAGTGAACCGAACGACCCCCGGGGCATACGACGGTCTGACAGACTCGACCAGCAAGATCTTCAACAAGCATAAGATCTGCAACCGTAGGTCTGCCGAGGCGGAGAAGGGTACGGGCAGAGACGATGGAACCGGTCATCATCGTCTTGATCATTCTGGTGGTGTTGGTCTTCATCGCCCTGATCAAGACGATCCAAGTCATCCCGCAGGCGAGCGCCGCGATCGTGGAACGGTTCGGCCGCTACACGCGCACGCTGAACGCGGGCCTGAACATCGTCGTACCATTCATCGACACCATCCGCAACCGCATCGACCTGCGGGAACAGGTCGTCCCCTTCCCACCGCAGCCGGTGATCACCCAGGACAACCTGGTCGTCAACATCGACACCGTCATCTACTACCAGGTCACCGACGCCCGCGCCGCCACCTACGAGGTCGCCAGCTACATCCAGGCGATCGAGCAGCTCACGGTCACGACCCTGCGCAACATCATCGGCGGCATGGACCTGGAGCGCACCCTCACCTCCCGCGAGGAGATCAACGCGGCCCTGCGCGGCGTCCTCGACGAGGCCACCGGCAAATGGGGCATCCGCGTCAACCGCGTCGAGCTGAAGGCGATCGAACCGCCCACCTCCATCCAGGACTCGATGGAGAAGCAGATGCGCGCCGACCGCGACAAGCGCGCCGCGATCCTCCAGGCCGAGGGCGTCCGCCAGTCCGAGATCCTGCGCGCCGAGGGTGAGAAGCAGTCCCAGATCCTGCGCGCCGAGGGCGAGGCCAAGGCCGCGGCCCTACGCGCCGAGGGCGAGGCCCAGGCGGTCCGTACGGTGTTCGAGGCCATCCACGCCGGAGACCCCGACCAGAAGCTGCTGAGCTACCAGTACCTCCAGATGCTCCCGAAGATCGCCGAGGGCGATGCCAACAAGCTCTGGATCGTCCCCAGCGAGATCGGCGACGCCCTCAAGGGCCTCTCCGGCGCCATGGGCAACTTCGGCGGCCTCGGCGGCGGTTCGGGCAACGGCAACGCGGCCCCCGCCCCGGCCGAACGCCGCGAGAAGCCCTCCATCGACTGACACAGAACGCACCAGTTCCCCGCACCCCTCCCAGGGGCGCGGGGAACACCAGTTCCAGGGCAACCGCCGTCTCTACGCAGCCGCCGAAGACAGCCACTCAGGCAGCGCCTCGTAGTCGTCCTGGGCCAGAGTGAGCAGCATCGCGTCCGCCGGAGTCGGCTCGAACGGCTCCCGCAGCAGCGGCATCCCCGCCTCCGACGGCGTCCGATTCGCCTTGCGGTGATTGTCCTCCGCGCAGGAGGCCACCGTGTTCAGCCAGGTGTCCCCACCGCCCTTCGAGCGCGGCAGCACATGGTCCACGGTCGTCGCCCGCCGCCCGCAGTAGGCGCACCGGTGCCGGTCCCGGACCAGCACCCCCCGCCGAGACCACGGCGCTTGTCTTCGGAACGGCACCCTGACGTATCTGCACAGCCGGATCACCCGGGGTGCCGGAATGTCCACGGCGGCCCCACGCATCCGCAGCTCGGGGTGGGCCTGCTCGACGACCGCCTTGTCCTGGAGCACCAGAACCACCGCGCGGTTCAAGGTCACCGTCGACAGCGGCTCGAAGCTCGCGTTGAGCACCAGCGTGTCGCGCATGATCCAGCCCACCTCCCGTGTCGCACCCGCCCACCCCCCGGCGGGCTGGGATCAACTCTGGCCGGGCACGCCGAGATGGACAACGCAATATCTGCCGCTCCGCGAGGTGGCACCGAGAGATGACCCTCGCGCCCCCGGCAACAAAAATGCCCGCCTCTGATCACTTCCAAGACCAGAGGCGGGCAAACGTTCGGTGAACCTTGAGCGGTTCAGCCCTGCCCGGCGTTCTCGTACACACCGATCAGCTGGGCCCGTGCCAGCGCGTGGAACCGCAGATTGAAGCCGACCACGGCCGGACTGGCGTCCGCGTCCGGGCCGAGCTTCTCCTGATCCACCGCGTACACCGTGAAGACATAGCGGTGCGGCCCGTCCCCGGGAGGCGGCGCGGCACCCCCGAAGTCCTTCGTGCCGTAGTCGTTGCGCGCATGAACCGCACCCTCGGGCAGCCCCACGAACCCGCCCGACCCCGCACCCGCCGGCAACCCGCTCACCGAGGCCGGGATGTCGAACAGCACCCAGTGCCAGAACCCGCTGCCCGTCGGCGCATCGGGGTCGTAGCAGGTCACGGCGAAGCTCTTGGTCTCCGGCGGGAACCCCTCCCACCGCAGCTGCGGCGAGACATTGCCGCCCGCGAAGACCTGGGCGTCCCCCAGGGTCGAGCCCTCCGCGACATCCTCACTCGTGACCGCGAACGCGGGCACGGGCGGATGGAAGTCATGGGGGAGAGGCCGCCTCTTCGGCTCGGACACCTCGGTACCTCCTGATCGGATGGTTCAGTGGCCTACGAGCCTAGAACCAGTTCCGCTTGGAACCGACCTCGGACAGCCACTGGTTGAGATACGCCGCCCAGTCGGTCCCCTGGTAGTCCTGCAGCCCGACCTGGAAAGAACGGAAGGTGTCGCTGCCCTCGCTGAAGAGCCCCGGCTTCTTGTCCATCTCCAGCACCACATCCATGGCGTTCGAGTCCGCGACGAAGCTCAGCTCCACCTGGTTCAGCCCCCGGTACTGCTGCGGCGGCAGGAACTCGATCTCCTGGTAGAACGGCAGCTTCTGCCGCGTCCCCCGAATGTGCCCGCGCTCCATATCCGCGTTCTTGAACCGGAAGCCCAGCTGAAGGAACGCGTCCAGCAGCGCCTTCTGCGCCGGCAGCGGATGCACGTTCACCGGGTCCAGGTCACCGGAGTCCACCGCGCGCGCGATCTCCAGCTCGGTGCAGACGCCGATGTGCATCCCGGGCAGCGGCTGCCCCTCGATCGTCGTGATCGGCGTCTCCCACGGGATCTCCAGCCCGAACGGCACCGTGTGCACATTCCCGGCCGCCAGCTCGAAGGCACCGCCCAGCCGCAGCTTCGCGAACTCGATGTCCTGCTTGTACTCCGAGTCCTGGGTCTCGACCTCGACCTTGGCCTGAAGCCCGACGGACAGCGCCTCGATCTGCTGGTTCACGGACCCGCCCTGGATCCGCACCTCACCCTGCACGACCCCGCCCGGCACGACATTGACCTCGGTCAGCACCGTCTCCACCGAAGCCCCGCCGGCCCCCAGACTCGCGAGCAGCTTCTTGAACGCCATGTCACTCCTCATTCCGGTAATCCCTGACCCATACAAACGCGATCCGGCGGTGTCCGGTTCCGCACCCCCGCCCTGCACTACCCTCGGACGGCGTGATCGCGACCCCCGACCGTACGCCCCTGCCCAGGCGATTCTTCGACCGCCCCGTCCTCGAAGTCGCCCCCGATCTCCTGGGCCGCGTCCTCCTCCGCACCACCCCCGAGGGCCCCATCGCCCTCCGCCTCACAGAAGTAGAGGCCTACGACGGACCCAACGACCCCGGCTCCCACGCCTACCGCGGCCGCACCCCGCGCACCGCCGTCATGTTCGGCCCACCCGGCCATGTGTACGTCTACTTCACCTACGGCATGTGGCACTGCATGAACCTGGTCTGCGGCCCCGACGGCACCGCCAGCGCGGTCCTGCTCCGGGCCGGCGAGATCATCGAGGGCGCCGACCTCGCTCGCAAACGTCGAATCTCGGCCCGAAATGACAAGGAACTGGCCAAAGGCCCGGCCCGCCTCGCCACGGCCCTCGACGTGGACCGCGCCCTGGACGGCACGGACGCCTGCACCACCGACGACACCCCGCTCCGCATCCTCGCCGGCACCCCCGCCCCCACTGACCAGGTACGCAACGGCCCCCGCACTGGAGTCTCCGGCGCGGGCGGCGACGGAGACATCCACCCCTGGCGCTTCTGGATCGCCAACGACCCCACGGTGAGCCCCTATCGGGCCCACGCACCCCGCCGCCGCCGAAGTTGACGCGGCCACGGAAGGTGCGTAACGTGGCCCGAGCCGCTGAACCGGGTACTGCGCTAGTCAGCAGCCGGAGCGGCCAACCCACTAGCTACGAGAACCCTCGACGGGGTCTATTCAGTCATGTCCGCATGCCTGAATTCGAATCCCCCGAACCCCGATTATGAATCGGGCGGAGAGTCCGCTAGCGTAGTGAATGTCGAAAGGCCGCCGGGCGAATAGCCCAAAGCCCCAGACAATCCCGCCGACAGGGAATCGGATCGAGAAAAGGATCTGATAGAGTCGGAGACACGAAGGGAAGCGCCTGGAGGAAAGCCCGAGAGGGTGAGTACAAAGGAAGCGTCCGTTCCTTGAGAACTCAACAGCGTGCCAAAAATCAATGCCAGATATGTTGATACCCC